>JANNJI010000113.1:0-7855 GCA_031405795.1 Gammaproteobacteria bacterium | reverse complement strand
CATGTCAATCATCGAACCGCGTCGGTCGAATGGTTTCCTTGGCTAGCTTCGCTGGGCGAGATCCAATCCGGTATGTCGGTCCTCGATGTCGGTTGCGGCCCTGGGTGGTTCTGGGCAGAAGGCAGGCAGGTGATTCCTGATGGCATTGATATTGCGCTGACCGACCTCTCTCATGGAATGGTCAAGGAAGCAACCGAGCGCGTCGGATCGCTTAGCGGTCTAGCGACCTCCATCACCAGTACTTCGGCTGATGCGCAGCAACTCCCGTTCGCTGATCATCAATTCGACGTCGTTTTCGCCAGCCCTTTTCTGCGCCATGCGATCAAGAGAAGAATATTTCGGTGCGCATCACGCCGTATGGTAATGATCAATCTCTGTTAATTGCTCGTGATGTGACACTGTTGCAACGTGTTGATCAGATTCGGCGTGATTTTGTCGCCAATATTTCGCATGAACTGCGTACACCGTTGACGGTGATGAGTGGTTATTTGGAAATACTGATCAACGAACATGTAGTGGCAGACCCCCAAGTCAAACGTGCCATCGAATTAATGCAGCAACAATCCAAACGCATGTACCGGTTAGTGGAAGATCTCATGTTATTGTCGCGGCTTGAAAATGAGCAAAAGCAGATTAAACATGACATTGTTGACGTGGCGCAAATCCTGTCGATCCTGCGCGAGGAAGCGCAGATCATGAGTGGTGATCGTCAGCATAAACTCAGCGTGGAGGCCACGCCTGGATTACGCATTTATGGCGATGCCAAGGAATTGGACAGTGCCTTTAGCAATCTGGTCATCAATGCGCTGAATTACACGCCGGAAGGCGGGAAAATTCTGTTGCGCTGGTATCAGGACGAAAACGGCGCATATTTTGCGGTGACCGATACCGGTATCGGCATTCCGTCGCAACACATCCCGCGCCTGACTGAGCGTTTCTACCGTGTGGATGTGGCGCGCTCGCGGGCAACTGGCGGCTCCGGGTTGGGTTTAGCCATCGTTAAACACGCCTTGAGTCGGCACAATGCCACGTTGCGTATTGAAAGTGAAGTGGGGCGCGGCAGTACCTTTATCTGTCATTTCCCGCCTGAGGCCGTTGTGCGTCAGATCGAGACGCTGAGTAACAAAGGCCGCTGATGTTGCTGACTTGTCACGAAACTGTCACACATCGTTAATACAGCTGTCACATCACTTACACATAATTTGTCATGTTAAACCATTTCTTAATAAGAGGATCTCTCCATGTTAAATAACAGATTAATGACAACGGCAGGTCTTGCCGTTGCCCTGGCTTTTTCCGGTCAGTTGTTGGCGGGCGATGTTGACGCCAAGCTACCAGATTATAAAAAATCCGATGGTGTATCGGGTAACTTGAACAGCGTGGGTTCCGACACGCTGGCAAATCTGATGACCTTATGGGCGGAAGAGTTCAAACGCTTGTACCCCAACGTCAACATTCAGATTCAGGCGGCAGGCTCTTCTACAGCGCCACCTGCATTAACCGAAGGCACCTCCAATTTGGGGCCCATGAGCCGCAAGATGAAAGACAAGGAAATCGAGGCCTTTGAAAAGAAATATGGTTACAAACCCATGGAAATTCCTGTGGCGATTGATGCCTTGGCGGTATATGTCAACAAGGATAACCCCATCAATGGGATGACGATGGCGCAAGTGGATGCGGTGTTTTCTGCCAATCGCAAATGCGGCAATGCCAAAGACATCGGTAAATGGGGCGACTTGGGTTTGACTGGTGTTTGGGCGTCACGCGACATGCAATTATATGGTCGCAACTCGGTATCCGGTACCTACGGGTACTTTAAAGAACATGCCCTGTGCAAAGGCGATTTTAAGAATACCGTTAATGAGCAACCCGGTTCTGCCTCGGTGGTACAGTCGGTTACTGCGTCACTCAATGGTGTTGGTTATTCCGGTATCGGTTATAAAACCTCCGGGGTGAAAGCGGTTCCCTTGGCGGAAAAAGAAGGTAAACCGTTTATTGAAGCAACCGATGAGAACGCACTCGCAGGTACGTACCCTCTGTCACGGTTTTTATTCGTCTACATCAATAAGCATCCGAGCAAACCGCTACAGCCATTAGAGCGCGAGTTTGTGAAGATGGTCTTGTCAAAGACCGGGCAAGGCGTGGTGATTAAAGATGGCTATATACCTCTGCCGGCGTCAGTCGCAGAGAAGTATTTGACCTTGCTGAAATAATTCCAAACCAGTTGTTGCCTCCTACGACAAGCCCCGTTTTCATGCGGGGCTTGTTTTTTTATTGTTGTCATATTTGGAAGGTCTACCTCCAAGCTTGCTCGAAGATAGATGGTCCAGCCCTGGTTTAGGTACGCAAACGACTGTAACATTTCTGTCATAAAGCCTGCGTATTATGCCCGGATGAGTCAAATTCCGACTACACCTGCCGCCAAGACCAGCACCCTTGTACCACAATTGTCATTGTTCTTTCGTTGGCGAATGATCCTGGACAAATTGGTGCGTTATACCGTCGCTATTGGCGGGATCAGTATCATCATTGCCATTGTTGGTATTTTGCTGTTTCTATTGGCGGAGGTGTTCCCGCTGTTGGTCCCCGCCACGATTACCCAACAAGGCACGTATGTTGTGCCGGGGCTGGTGGAAGATCGCACCCTGCATTTGGCGATCGAAGAACAAAATGAAGTGGCCCTGCGCGTGACGGATGCGGGGTATTTAACATTTTTTAATACTCTCAATGGTGAGATCCTCAAGCAGGAACAAATAAAACTGCCAAAACAAACCGAGATCGTGACTTTTGCAAACGCCAATGCGAAACGTGCCACGTTCGCGTTGGGCCTGGATACCGGACGGGTCTTGTTGGTTCGGCATGAATATGAATCCAGCTACGATAATAATCAGAGGCACATTACCCCAAGCGTGATTTATCCGTATGGTGAAAAACCGATTGTGGTTGACCCGCAAGGTGCGCCATTGTCAAAGTTGGCGATGCAGGAGGGTGATGATGGTGTGACACTCAGTGCCGCAACCGAAGATCAACGTTTGATCCTAATCAGTATTACCAAAAAACGCTCTTTATTGAGCGAGGAAGTCAGTCTTGAACGGAATACGGTAATCTTGCCTTACCCATCTGCGGAAGTAACACATTTAATAATCGATAAGGATCAAAAGAAGTTATTTATCGCCAGTAGCGGCGGCAACTTGAGTATTTATGAGATTCAAGATAAGGCACAACCACGTCTGCTGCAACACCTGGTTGTTACTCACGCGGGTGCGCAGTTATCCGCAGTTGCCGCATTAACCGGCGGCAACTCGCTGTTGATAGGGACATCCGATGGTCATCTCAGCCAATGGTCGATGGTGCGTGACGAGGCCAATAACGATCAATTAATGAAGTTCCGGGATTTCGATCCGCTGCAGAAGGCCATTGTGCAGATTGTGCCGGAGCTCAATCGTAAAGGATTTTATGCGATTGATGAGGCGGGTGAACTGGCGATTTACCATACCACTGCAGAACGGACCTTGTTACACCAAACCAGTGTTGGCGATACTATAAAACGCATTGCCATCTCGCCGCGGGCCAATAGCCTGATGTTGTTGGATGACAAAAACACCCTGACTTTCTGGCGTGTGCATAATGAGCATCCCGAAGTATCTTGGAGTGCGTTGTGGAATAAGGTCTGGTATGAAAGTTACCAGAATCCGCAATATCAATGGCAATCTTCCTCGGCCAATGATGACTTTGAGCCTAAGTTCAGTTTAACTCCGCTCTTGTTTGGAACACTGAAGGCGGCGTTTTATGCCATTCTGGTCGCCGTCCCGTTGTCGATCATGGCGGCGATATTTACCGCGCAATTCATGTCACCCCGTCTGCGGCGTTCGGTGAAACCCAGTATTGAGATCATGGCGGCTTTACCCACGGTAATCCTGGGCTTTATCGCGGGCTTATGGCTGGCGCCGATGATGGAAAAGAATTTGTTATCTATTTTTCTATTAATGATCATGTTGCCTTTGGCGATTGTCTTTGCGGCGTACAGCTGGCAACGGTTGCCGGCATGGATCCGTTTTCGAGTGCCCGATGGTTGGGAAGCGGCGTTGCTGATCCCGGCGGTGTTGATCATCAGCTGGTTTGTCTTTTCAATTGGGCCTTATCTTGAATTAACTTTTTTTCATGGCAGCATGTCGGAATGGCTGGGGAATCCGAACAAGGGTTGGAGTATCAATTATGATCAACGCAACGCACTTGTGGTGGGTATCGCCATGGGCGTGGCCGTGGTACCGATTATTTTTTCAATCGCGGAAGACGCGCTGTTTGCTGTACCAAAACATCTCATCAATGGATCGCTGGCGCTGGGTGCAACACCGTGGCAGACCTTGACAAGGGTGGTGATCTTAACCGCCAGCCCGGGCATTTTCTCGGCGGTGATGATCGGTTTGGGTCGCGCCGTGGGTGAAACCATGATTGTATTGATGGCGACCGGCAACACCCCGGTCATGGATTTCAGTATCTTCCAGGGTATGCGCACCTTGTCAGCAAATATTGCGGTAGAAATGCCGGAGGCCGAGGTCAATAGTACTCATTTCCGAATTTTATTCCTTGCCGCGCTGGTGTTATTTGCGTTTACCTTTTTAGTGAATACCGTTGCAGAAGTCATCCGGCAACGGCTGCGCCGTAAATACAGTAGTCTTTAAAAGAGCACACAGCATGCATGGCATAAGAGAATGGTTTAAGAGTGGCACGCCGTGGATCTGGCTAAACGCCTCCGCCGTGAGCATCAGTTTGATTGTGGTGTTCGGTTTATTGTATCTGATCATGGTGCGTGGCTTAGGCTATTTCTGGCCGTCGAATGTGGTGGCGCTGGATTATCAGGATAAAAGCGGGCAACGACAACATTTGGTGGGTGAACTGTGGGGATCGGAAGAGGTTAGCAGCGAAACATTGCGCGCCAATGGTTATGTCGTTCCGCCAGACCAGTTATTTGTCACGCGTTATGTGCTGAAGGTAGGCAATCGTGATTCCTATGGTGCAGATTTCCAGGTATTGATTAAGCCGGGCATAAGCAACCAACAGCAGCCAAGCGATATTGTGGTGGTGGTGCGCCGCGAATGGGGGAATTTTTATGGCCATCTGCTCGCCATAAAAGAAAATGGCAATGTTGTCACGTCCAACGCGGATAGTGTCTGGCAGGAATATTTGACCCGGATGCAACGTGCGCTGGAGTTACACAAAAATGCACGCAAGATCGAACGAGAAGATATCGGCAAGATCAATTATAAATTAGAAAAACTGCGGACCAAAACACGCGGCCTGGAATTAAAGGGTGCCTTCACGGCAACGGAGAAGGCGGCGATAGAGGCAGAACAAGAACGATTGAAGCAGGAACGTGGTACGTTTGAAGCACAGCTAACTGATTTGTATGCACAAATAGATCGCGACAGCTTTACCGCGACCATTCAGGATGGTCGTGTGATTGAGGTGCCGTTTAACAAGGTGATTAACGCCTATAAACCAAACTCGATGAGTGTGTGGCAGAAGATGTGGATGTATGCGCAGAATGTCTGGGAGTTTCTCTCCGATGAGCCGCGTGAGGCGAATACCGAAGGCGGTGTCTTCCCGGCGATTTTTGGTACGGTGTTTATGGTGTTGATTATGGCGATATTGGTCACGCCGATGGGTGTCGTCGCGGCGGTGTATCTGCGTGAATACGCCAAACAAGGTGCGATGACACGCATCATACGCATCGCGGTAAATAACCTGGCAGGTGTACCCTCGATTGTTTACGGTGTCTTTGGCCTGGGTTTTTTTGTGTATATCCTCGGCGGTAACATTGATCGGCTGTTTTTCGCCGAGAGCCTGCCGTCTCCTACCTTTGGTACGCCCGGGATATTATGGTCATCATTGACGCTGGCATTGTTAACCTTGCCAGTGGTGATTGTGGCAACGGAAGAAGGCTTGTCGCGGATTCCACGCAGTATTCGTGAAGGCAGTCTCGCGCTGGGCGCAACAAAGTTTGAGACACTGTGGCGCACTGTGATCCCAATGGCCAGTCCGGCGATCATGACGGGATTGATTCTGGCTGTGGCACGCGCCGCCGGTGAAGTGGCACCTCTGATGTTGGTGGGTGTCGTCAAACTGGCACCCACATTGCCGTTAGATGGTAACGCACCGTTTGTACATTTAGACCGTAAGTTTATGCATTTGGGCTTTCATATCTACGACGTGGGCTTTCAAAGCCCAAACGTTGAAGCAGCACGGCCATTGGTATATGCCACATCGCTGTTATTGGTTTTAGTTATTTTGTTTTTGAATCTGGCGGCAATCCGGCTCCGCAATCATTTGCGGGAAAAATACCGGGCGCTGGAAGGTTAATATAAAGGGCGGGTAAATAATTATGACAACTCCAACATCCAATGTCCCATTGACGCACGGCGTACGCATGGAATCACTCGATCGTAAGTTCGAAAAGATACAATTGGAAGATGAACAAATTGTCTTGCATGTGGATAACCTGAATTTGTTTTATGGTAAGGCGCAAGCCCTGTACGACATCAACATGATCATCCCGCGTCACCGCGTAACGGCATTTATTGGCCCCAGTGGTTGCGGTAAATCGACCTTGTTACGTTGTTTTAACCGGATGAATGATTTGGTGGATGGTTGCCGGATCAATGGCCAAATAAAGCTGGGTGAGCAAGATATCTATGCGAAACGTGTCAATGTGGCGCAATTACGCAGTCGGGTTGGCATGGTGTTCCAGAAACCTAACCCATTTCCAAAATCGATTTATGAAAACGTCGCGTACGGATTGCGTATTCAAGGGGTGAGTGATAAACGTCGGCTCGATGAAGCGGTGGAAAAGGCCTTGCACAGCGCGGCATTGTGGGAGGAAGCAAAGGATCGTTTGAATGAGAATGCTTTAGGCTTGTCGGGTGGCCAGCAACAACGTTTAGTCATCGCCCGTGCGGTGGCTATTGAACCGGAAGTGCTATTATTGGATGAGCCTGCTTCGGCGCTGGACCCCATCTCGACCTTGAAGATTGAAGAGCTGATTTATGAACTAAAAGAGAAATACACACTCATTATTGTCACGCACAATATGCAACAGGCGGCACGGGTATCGGATTACACGGCTTTCATGTATTTGGGTAAGTTAATCGAATTTGCCGACACCAATACCTTGTTTACCAATCCATCGAAGAAACAAACTGAGGACTACATCACGGGCCGTTACGGTTAACTGGCGAATTTGAAGTCACTGATGTATATTTTAAACTGGCACTAATTACTAGGCTCAAGGAGCTTGCATGAAAAAGGCCGACATTGGTCACCACATCTCCCAAAAATACAATCAGGAATTGGAAGATGTGCGCAATAAAGTACTCTACATGGGCGGGTTGGTCGAGCAGCAGTTAGCAGATGCGGTGCTGGCGCTGACAAATATGGACAGTGCCATTGCAGAAGTGGTGGTCACTAACGATTACAAGATCAATCGCCTGGAAGTAGAGATTGATGATGAATGTATTCACATTCTCGCGCGGCGCCAGCCTGCCGCCAGTGATTTACGTCTATTAATGGCTGTCATTAAAACTATCACGGATTTGGAGCGTATCGGTGATGAGGCGGAGCGTGTTGGGCGCATGGCGTTACGTTTTATTGACGGGGGATCCTCCACCAAAGATACCCGGCCGTTGATGGGTATCGGCCATTTTGGTGACCATGTGCGGCGCATGCTGCACGATGCGCTGGATGCCTTTGCGCGAATGGATGTCCATGCTGCCGCGCAAACCGTGCGTGAAGACCTCAAGGTGGATCAAGAGTATGAAGGCATTTTACGGCAACTGATGACATACATGATGGAAGACCC
>JANNJI010000112.1:0-7683 GCA_031405795.1 Gammaproteobacteria bacterium | reverse complement strand
CCCTGATCCCTCGGCCACCGGGGGACAATGTCACATGGTAGTCAACGGCAGCTTGCAACTCGATGGAGCGAGCTACCCGGCACACTGCCACCCAGCAATGCCTTTGCCTGCCAATTGCCGGTTGGTGCATCATCCATGGTTTTGAGATTAAAAGTGTAAAAATCACCTACGGGTTTGCTATTGGTTATGGAATGAATCAGCTGGCCTTTTGGGTTGCGTAACTCCAGGGTGACAGGATGATTGTCTGGTAAAGTATTATTTTTGTCTTCCAGCACAAAGGTCAAATAAATATTATCACCTGGACGCCATACTCCCCGTTCACCATAAATCAATCCCTTGACGCCCTGCGATACCTTTTCACCACCAACATCAAAGTGGCTCACCGCCAGACCGTTGCCACTGCTGAGTTTTAAATAGCCGACCTGTTTGTCTTTTTTTGCAATCAAATAAAAGGGACGTGAACCTAAATCCACGCTGGCCAAGCCATTGGAATCCGTTTTTAATTTTGCAATCGGCTGATTCTGGAAGTTCATCACGGTGATGTCAACCCCCGACATGATCTGGGCGGTGCGCAAGTTGGTACTTGCCACATGCAGCCGATCATCTTCGCCATATTTACCGATCAGGCCGATGTTTGACGCCATAAAATTGCGTGACTGTTTTGCGCCCTGGGCATATTGGAAATACGCGTCCTTACAGGGGTTTTCCCGATCCGCCCAAGTACGTTGATAATCCGGGTTGTAATATTCCTCGGCATAGTCCCAGTTGCTGGCCTCGCGCAGATTGATATCCTCGAAATTTTTTAGCGGCTGTTCTTTCTTTACCGGTACCGCCTGGTCTTGCGCGCTGCAGGTATAAATGGAATTACCGCGATTTATCGATAACGTCAACTGATACAAGGCACCGCTGTGTTTTTGCAATAACTCGGTGGCATCAATGGCATAACGATGCCACTGGTTTGGCTTGGCATCGTCCAGCTTAATGGTTTTACGCCATAAGTAACGGCCAACTTGATGCAGACCGCCTTCGCCATCAAGCTTGTTTTGCTGTAAAAAATGGCCGATGTTGTTGTCATAAATTAATAATGCCGTGACCTGCACCTCCTTGACATTCACGGCTTCAAACGGAATGGAGAGGAGTTGATTTTCCGGGAGTATCACTCCACTGCCCGCAAATCGCACTTGGGGTTTCTCGCTTGAGAAACTCACCTTACGGGTTATCTTCTCGCCCAATTCAACGCCCTTTGTATTGCGTACACTGGGCTCGATGGTGACCGTCACCTCGCCGGTAAACCCTGATTTGGGATAAACCTTGACGGCGTTATTTTCAATATTGAGATTGGCACTGTCCTGCGAAACCTGGATTAAACCGCGCAGATTCTGCTTGCGATCCAGTTGATCGGAGAATTGGATCTCGATATGACTACGCGCATCCTGGACTACCCGCACCTCCACCAGTTTAAATTCATTGACCGAGGGAATATCTATCGCGTGTTTGCCTTGTGAGTCCACGCCAATTTGCTTGCCATTCCAAACCAGTTGCAGTTGTTTGGCTTCATTACCACGCTCAATCCCGGTAATCGTAAAACTATGTTCTTTGTTATTTGGCGCGTGTTGCCATTGTATGGCTAGCGATTTATTGTTGTAGTCCGCCGATAATACCTTTTCGATCCGTGCTGGCTCTTCCTGATCGGCGGATAATAACGTGCCGCGCAAGGTCAGGTTCGCATCAGCGGCTGACACGGTGGTTAAGCCGTCTATTTTGACCTCGAATTCCTGTTTAATGACATCCACATCAAACTCGAAGAATTTTAAATCACTGGGAATATCTTTCAGGCGATCACCGTAAACCCGTACACGGTAACGTTGTCCCGACTGTAATTTATCCTTGGGTACTAATTCGATTTCACGTTTAGTGACAAACGTCAGCTGTCCGCTGATGGAAGGTGTCACTTCTATCACATCGCTCGCATCCTTACCCAATTTCTCATCGGCGATGACATCATTGACAAACATCACACGAATCTTGTCATTCTTGGAAATACGTGCCGGTGAATGCATGCTGATGTATTCCGTCCACTTGGCATCCTGCTTTGGCAACGCCGGTAACGTCTGTGTACGTTCACAACCACCGGTTATCACCACTAAACCAAGTACGCAAGCCTGCAACAATCGATAATTGATCAACATGAGTATCCCCTTTGGTAGATAAAAATTCGCAACCCACGATAACTGTCGTGTTCCGCCTAGTCACTATCCTATACAACGGCAGCGTATGGATTATGCCGTGACTCGGACAACGTCGATATCAATTCTGATGAATTCTGACTCATTCTTCCCGTACCCAACAATACTATAGGCTTTTGGCTTTCTATCACCGATACCGTACCGGTTATTTCAACCCACACCATCCGGCTCAGCGACGCAAACAAAAGAGGCCGCGTATGCGGCCTCTGCTCTACAACATTCGAAGCCAAACATCACTCACCAACCGTAAATTACGCCTTCCAGTAACATATTGATCCCCTGATATTCCTGATTATTGGTGACGACAAATGTTTTGTCATTTTTTTGCCCATAGCGTTTGACCACTTTTTCAAAAACCTTAGCGCCTTCACCGGTAACAACATCTTTTTGGATCAGTTTCTTTTCTGCTGCAGTTATCCGATTGCTCACGGAAAGACCCTGATTAGGTAATGCCGGACTGTTAAATAGCACCTTTAATTGCTTGCGTTCTTCATCAGGAATTTTAGTATTATTGTTATAAAATATGGTTCGCAGTACTGCTGCCTTACATTGTCCGCTTTTAAACGCCTTGTACACTTCACCGGTTTCACCTTTAATTGACTTCACTACCGGCTGGCGAACCGGATTACGAAATCTGTCGAGCAGTAACATGGTTCCCAGATTGGGGGGTGAAATGCTGCAGATGTTTGCGCCTACCAGGTCTTCCATCTTGCCGATACCACTATTCGTATTGGTTACCACCAGAAACTCAATCGAGCTTGGTAAACGCACTAACACCTCGTGATCCACATGTGCAACACGCCATGAATTAAAGTGCGGGCCGTCAAATACGATATCGTACAGCCCTGATCGCATTTCTTTTTGATAGGTCAGCCAATTCCCGGGGTTGTGATAGATAACCTTGCGGCCAAGTAACTTGGAAAAATACTCGGCAAGCGGTACGTATAGCTCAACCCCCTCAGTACTGTCTTGTTCGCGTGGCGGTGAGGTGAAAACAATATCAGCCCAATTCAACGGCGATATGCCAACTAAGACAAGCATGATTAACCAAGGGAACTGGCGTCGAGTACCGTGCATGGTGGGGTCTCCTGATGACGGTTTATTTATCTATTGTTATGTGTAAACATCTGCTCATTTATAATCATGTTATTCAGAACCATATTTAGCGTATTTTAGTTCGGTTGTCGACTGTTTCTTCTAATTCCGCTGAATAGTTGGGCGTCTACGTCTCTCAATTGTGTCGCAATTGTAAACTATTTCTTGTCACGTCGATCTTTTCTCATTTTTTTGATGGTGGAAAATGAAAAGGCCGCAATGGCGGCCTTTGTAAAGTGTGCAATTAACATTCATCACCAACCAAAGATAACTCCTTCTATCAACGTATTATACGTTTCATATTCCTTATTGTTGGTCAGCACGAGTCTATCTCCGGGTTTGCCAAATTGCTTAATTAGGCCCTCAAGTACCTTCACGCCCTCATCCGCCATGAGCGCCTGGCGTATTAACGTCCGCTCGCGCTCCCCCACGCGACTGCCGACCGAAAATCCTTGGTTAGGCAGACCTGTGACCTTCATGAGTACTTTCAATTGCTTGCGTTCTTCATCCGTGAGTTTTTTGGCAAAAAAATTGGTGCGCAGAGTCGCCGCCTGGCACTCGCCTTTTTTAAAAGCCGCATACACTTCCGACACGCCCCCTCGAATTGCTTTTACTACGGGCTGACGTGCAGGGTTACGAAATTTATCCAATATCACCAAAGTCCCCAGGTTGGGTGGCGCAATGCCACAAAATTGTTTTGCCACCAGGTCCTCGTGTTTATTGAGTGAATTGTCATCCGCCTTTGCCACCAGGACAAAGTCCAAAGGTCCAGGCAATCGTAGGAGTGCTTCATGTTGCTGATGTTGAATACGCCAGGAAATGAAATGTGGCCCATCAAATACAATATCGTATTTGTTATCGCGCATCTCATTTTGATATTTCAACCAGTTTTCAGGGTAAACATAGTTAACCTTCTGCCCAAGCACTTTACTGAGATACTCAGCAATGGGTAGATAAATATTGTCAACCTGAGTGTTGCTCGCGGTCTCTCGGGGTGGGGCGGTAAACACCAAATCAGCGGATACCGGCAAGACAATACCAATGAGGAGCGCCGCGACGAGGCATCGGCGGTAACAGAATATCATTCTAGGCATAAGGAACTACTCCATGTTTTCATATAATAAAACCTTATAGCGTGAAAGGAAGGTTACCCTGCCTGTTTTCTTTTAACAAGCAGCTGAATTCTAAGCAATAAATCAAGATCTCCCCACAAAGACCAACCAATTCTATTCTGTATGCCAAAGTAGCGGCAGACTCTTATCCGTACTTAAGGTAAATTGTTACAACAATGTAAACGAAACTTTTGCTATTAATTCTATAACTTATTGAATTATAATAATAAACCTTATTTTCGTTACTGGCGCTGAATATGAATCCTATGTCGCGTTTCTCATCCCCGCGTGGACAGGGAACACTTCCTCGCCTCAATGTTCCCAGCGTGGACCTTACCCATAAGCCCAAACCCTATGTACGGGTTAAATCGCTGCACATCTGGGCAACCGAATTACCCATCGGCAATACGACCGTGGCCGCACACCAATTACTGGAGCAGTTGAAAAAACTCAATAGTGCACGCTATCCGGTCAAGGAACGGCTGGCTCTGCACAACACCTTACGCCCGGTTCTCCACAATCTGTTAACCGCCATCAAACAATCGTTGCGTCAGGCCATGTTACCACTCGATAGCAAGCAACAGTATTCGATTGATTTACTCCAAACCCTGCTCGAACAGATGGCGGTTGGTTACAAACTGATCGTCACTGAGCTGGCCTTAACTAACCCGCAAAAACACAGGGATACCGAGCAGATCATATTGCAGGAGGCCTGTTACTGCGCAATTATTTATCTTGCACAACGTCTGGTTGAGGCATACGGCATCTATGCGCCTGCGTCCCCCCGTGTATGGATGGACCTCAATCAACTCTATCAGTTCGCGTCGACGCACGATCTCCATGGCGCGGTGATTGATGATCCTTATCCGGATACCCCCTTACCCGTACAACACACCATTGATTATGCATACAAACGCATTGTGCTGCTGGCGCTGGCAGAACCCTATCACCTGATGGAATATGAGGCGGCCGACATGTACCGCATCATTGCCCCCTCAGCGCCCGCCTGTGTGATAGAACCAATGGGCCTGCATATCCCTGACGGCGCTTATGCCATCGATCTCAACGGTGATGCCGGGCCCCGTTACATCTCTGCTGACATGCCCTGGCAAGCCAGTGACGGCAAACAAGTCGACATTACCTCCATTAAAACCCAACTGGAAATACATTTGCAGCGCATCCTTCGCGCCAACATGCAAAGCCCGGAATTCGAAGCCACCTCGTTGGTTGAGCGCCAACAGCGCGACATGTTGTTACGACTGGCGGACGCCTGGAGTGGCTCCTTGATCCGTCGCATTCAGCGCTTTCAACTGGAGGGCCAGGTACAACTGACTTCCGGCATTAATGCCTGTCACCATTACATCTCCGGTGAAACAAACTTCACACCGGCGATGGATGAATTAAAATTACTGACCCAAAGTGATTACAAAAATAACAAGAAAGAAAATCACAGCGTGTTTGTTACCGTGTATCGTGAAGCGCTACAGCGTGATCGCAAACACCGCGCACAAAATTTTGCACTCAACCCGTGGTGGCAACGCAATATCAGTCCCATCGGCATCGCCTTGAATTGCGATGAAACATGCTCGCAATTGGATATGCGGGTTGGCGAATTGGTTGCCTATCGATTTGCACAAAAAGGCAGCCATCGCTGGCGCGTCGGTGTCAGCCGTTGGTTACAGGTACATGCGGATGAATCCGCTGCAGGCCGGATCCACGTTGGTATTATGAATCTGGCAACGGGCGCAGTACCCATTGGCAGCAAAGGCATCTCGGGTTTAGGCTCGGGTACGGATTATTTTCGCGGTTTGTTTATTCCAAAACAGGTAACCCTCGATCAGAACCGCAGCATTATTGTGCCCGCCTTCATTTACGACATTAATTCGGTGCTGGCGATTAATATGAAAGAGCGTCTGTTTCACGTGCGCTTGACGCGCCTGCGTTTATCCACGCGATCCTTTACTCAATTTGATTTTGAGATCGTCAGCACGCCACACAATATCAATTTTTTATGACCCATCAAGCTGTTGGCGCAACAGCAGATTACGTATCTGTGTGGCATGCCAGAACGCCTGTTCTTCCAATTCATGATTGGCCATGCCCAGAGATTTTTTTACCTGTTGCGCATAAGACGAATTTGGCAGACGCAGTGAAACCGCCAGCAATACCGCCGACGGTGACGGCAACGCGCCATCTTTGATTAACGGTGTTCTGTCGCCATAACGCAACAACATATTTTCCGCCAGTTGCCAGCCTTGCTGATTATAAAAACGCTGCCAGGCCTGTTCCACTATTTGTTCAAGCATGATGCGATCCTTCGCATTCCCCGTCACCTGCCACCACTCAAACAAACCCTGTGCCACATAGGCGTAATCTTCCAGCATGCCGGTGCTCAATGATTTCTTGTTTGCCACCATTCGCGATAGTGTACGGGTTTTGCTGTTCCACCATGAGCGGTTCAGGTTATCGACGATTGCCTGCGCCGCCTGCTGATATTTCACATTCCTGGTATGTTTGTAACCGGCGGCAAATGCCGTCAGCGCTAAACCATTCCAGCCCGCCAGTTGCTTTTCATCCTTGGGCACGCGCCGCAGGTTACGTACGGTCAAGAGTTTATGCCGCGCTGACTCAATCAGCTCAACCAGCTGTTGACGATTCAGTGTTAAAGATTTGGCAACTTCATCCAGGCCCCGCAACTGGATGAGGTGATGACCTGCATCCAATGGCGCCACACCATCAACATGCCAATAAGCACGCAATACATCCCGTTCGGGGCCGCTGAGTAATTTAGCCAATTCCTCGTCGGACCACAAATAATATCCACCTTCAACACCCTGAACATCAATCGCGGATAAGCTGGCCGCAAAACTGCCCGTAGCCGTTTGCATTTCGCGCAACATAAAATCCAGGGTGTCCTGCGCCACTACTGCATAACTTGGTTCCTTTAAAACGACACTGGCATCAAAATACAATTTGGCCAGTAGCGCATTGTCATACAACATTTTTTCAAAATGCGGAATGTGCCAGTTTGGGTCAACCACATAACGAAAGAAACCACCGCCAAGCTGATCGCGCAAACCAAGCGACGCCATTTGCGTTAACGTGCTGTTAAGGAATTTCTTCAACCGCTCATCTTGCCCTTCCGCATAGATTGTCAACAATACTGACAACTGCGGTGCCGAGGGAAATTTATTTTCATCTCCAAAACCGCCTTGCATCTCATCAGCGAG
>JANNJI010000111.1:0-2620 GCA_031405795.1 Gammaproteobacteria bacterium | reverse complement strand
CTGGTGACTCCAAACCTCTGGAAAAAGATCCCAGCGATCATAGGTATGGGTGTAGACCCGGTAGGTATGGTTACAAACCGGCATATCACTTGGACCACCAAGACTACCGTTACTGATATTGCCAAAAGGTCCCACCATTTTGGATTCGCTGTGACTGAAGGCATCTTTATGTGCTCCCTTCAAGAGCCAGACTTCCCGCACACCCCTGTTATTCACGTAGTCGCAAATGTTGTTTGCCCGCATGATCCCGTCATAATCCAGATAACCACCCGTGGCGGGAATAAACGGCACCTGCTCGAACTTTTGCACGGTATCGACGATGCGGTAACGCAGTGCCGCCTGCGGCCGTTGACTCTCAGAAAACTGGCTGGCAGGGTATTTGTATAACAGATAACGGGATCCTTCTTCGGCGGCCGTTCTCATGGCGCTAACTTGATCTGCCACAGACTGCAGCGTTTTATTGTAATCGGAATAATCCATCCACCAACCCGCTTCCAGCGCGGTTTTTATATTCGGATCAAACGTGGTATCGCCACTTGCATTGATATGAAAATACTCTATCACCAGTACGTTCACGTCGTAACTGGAATCCCGATTTCCTGCTGATGCTGTTGTGATACTGACTGTGGCCACGCTAAGCATGCATATCACACTGAACATAACCCGCAGCACGGCGCTCTGCAAAGTAAATACCGTGAAAGACAGTTTAGGTTTCATGACATTCTCCGTCGTTTTGTTTCATTTGTTAACAATAGTGTTGTGTGATGTTCTTCAGTAAAAACCTCGGCACATCCTTGTGCCAAAAAATTTCATTGCAGCGCCGTCACATAAAACGTATCCGGCTATTGTCCGGTGGAACACTATTGCGCTACCGCAATGATCACATCCACCGATGAACTGTCGCCCGTCGCCGGGTTTGTCCCAATAATGCGGATCCATTGCGGACCATTTTGTCCGGCAACCGGAGTCCAAGTGATGACACCCAGCGTTGTGCCGAATGCGCTTAATCTTGCTCCACTAGGAAGGTTCTGGGCGGAAAACGTCACTGTATCGCCATGTGCGTACGGGTATAAAACCACTGTTTGGCCGATCTTTCCGGCGATGGTGGCGCCACTTTTGATCTCGCCTGCAGGTGCATACACATTGAACGCAGGCGTGTAATTTGCACCAATTGGATCGACCGTAACAGTGACCTCCGTACTCATCCCTTTTCGCCCATTCGGCATATCGTATGCCTTGGCCACCAGCTTATGCTGACCGGAAAGTGCCGAGGCATCCCAGTGGAAGGTATAAGGGCGTATCGTGTCGGTGGAGTGGTAACGGCCATCTATATATAAGTCCACGCGGTAGATAGGATCCTGATCCGTTACTGCGACAGTGATCCCAACATGGCCGTGGACTCGTTCCGGTAATGGCGATGACTCGGCGGGAGAGATCGACACAGGACGCGGCACCCACGGGGTTTTTCCCCCGATGTTATTTATGAGTTGATCCATCGCGCTGATCGTTGCCTTGGGTGCGGTCCAATCGGCTTGGTTGAGACGTCCATCTCCCAACTTGAACTGATCAACATCCATTATGTAACGCCACCAGTTATTGAGTAACCCTTTGTCGAGCGTATATTCAACACCGCAGGTGACACCGGCGTTGATGCCGGTTGCGTGCGGCAGGTGTTGCAGCATCCACGCTTGATAACCTATATATACTAATTTTCCGTTGGTGGGGTCAGTAACCCGCGTAGAGTCATCTCCAGTGCAGCTACCTGGGTTAGGTTGACCGTAGTCATCGCAAGAAATGAGAGGCCACGAACCGGTAGTACTGTAGTCACTGGAATTACATGTCATGTTCGGGTACATACGCCAGTCAGCGGCGTTAGACTGTACCTGCACTTTAGGGAGATTATGGTAAGCCCCACTGCGATAGTCATAATTGTACCGTGCGTCAACTGGAAAGTGAGTTAGGCCAATTGCACCGATCCATTTGGGATACTCACTCGTTGACCAGTCAACGAGTTTATCGATCATGGTGAAGCGATTCCACGCGTGGCTGGTCGACCCAAATTTCGGTGGCAGCTTAGTAACCGAATCCTGTAAGGGGCCCGCTGCGAAAGGTACTGCATCAAGCGGCGCATACATATAGGGGATCAGCGTATCGTAGTTGTCAAAAGTCCCAAACATTTTACTCAGCGTGGTTTCAACTCGGTGCGTTAGGCAATGCAAACAGGAAGCTAGCGTGTTCGGAATGGCTCGCGTACTCGCGGTCTCAATAGTCTGCCAGCTATTGATGTTAAAGGACCCCTTACCGAACATCGCGTTTTCTCCCGGCGAGCCTACATATTCGGTCCAAAGCACCTCGTCGATCTCACCCGCCATAACGCGTTGATCGAGCCCCAACGATCGCACGGTGCGCTCCACATCAATCATCCCAATACCCCAGCAAGCACTGGCCGCACCTTTCAACGGGCAGCGTGTCATAAAATCTTGATCATTACTCTGCTCGATGAGGTAGGGCGACGGCCAATAACCCGGCCAGTAGACTGGCCACGCATCCATTTCCAAGACGTCCGCGATCTTGTAGCGTGCCATGGCGGATCCTTGGAGGTTCTTGCTCGCCTCGAATG
>JANNJI010000110.1:0-1452 GCA_031405795.1 Gammaproteobacteria bacterium | reverse complement strand
TGCGGCCTTCTTCCGGCGCTTGGGCTTCGCAGGAGGATCCTTGACGGGCGGCGGGGCCTTCTGCACCTGCGTCACCAACCCCCTACCGTGCGTCCCCTCGTGGCCCTGATGGTCCCCGCAGCGTTCCTCGTGCTCCTCGAGGTCGGCGATCAGGGCTCCGCACCGGGGCTTCACCCTGTCCAGCTTGGCCTGCGCCAGCTCCGTCCGAGCGCACAGGCAGGCGCGGCCAATGATGGCTCCGCCCCTGGTGTGTCATCGAGATTTTCGAGATTAAAGGTAATGATACGAATGGCCATGATCCTTCTCCTTGCCGATGTGAATGGAACCTAAGTAAATCCGTTCATGTTGCTGGTGTATTGTTGCAAAATCATGTAACGCGTGTATATAGCAATTTGCTCCTGTTCTTAATCTTACATAAATATCTTACATGAATGCCAATGCCAATAAAATTGATTTAAAAATTGGGCCTTTTTCCTCAATACTGTTAACCCCTGGCTTGCTTGAGTGGTAACTTTGTGAAACGATTGGCACTACAAGTACTTAATTGAAATATCTGGAAATTGTAACTTGGCAGTGACATCAACTAGCTACTTTAGGTTCATAGGAGCAATTTATGCGAATATTTCTCGTCTCTTTGGTTACCCTTGTTACTCTTGCTGCCTGTGGTGGCGGTAATGAGAACCCATCGGCAGCAAACGCCGATCAGAAAGCACCGCAAACAAACACCAGTGTGTACAAGTACGCCGGTTCTGTGCAATGCACAGGAGGCGGTACCTCATTGGCGGCAATGGAACGCCAGCTCACCGATGCAGGTATACAGGTACTCGCCTCCGCCTGCGGTGCCGATGGTAAGCTTTATCCAACCGTGTGTGGTGCCGCTGATGGTCGCATCGGTATTATGGAAGTCCCCGCCGATCAAGCCCAGGCAGCGTCGGCACTCGGCTTCGCACCGCTGAGTAACTTGCCGGAAGCAACGAGGGTTCCCTGTTAATAGGTTCGCCGGGAGGCGCCATGAGCAGCCGCGAAGTTAACCCTTCTGCGGAACGAAAATACATGTGCGTTCCACCAGGATCGGCTGCACTGTGTTGTTAAAGAGCTGCTTAAGCAGCTGCTTGGCGTATTGTGCGTCTCCAGCCAAGTTGCGTTTCAGAAAAATTAATAAGGCGTACGAGCGACACTAGAATGTGCGCCGGAAGAAAAATAAAGACCGTTAACTACTAAGAACGAAGTCAGCGTATTAGCCACCCAACGAGGGGTCATGGAAAAACAAAAATCAACATTCAGTTTTATCGGCATGGGTATGGGTTCCATTGCGTTATTGCTGGGGCTTATTCATTTCTGGGCCGGACCCTTTTCACCGCAACCCTCAATTGAACAAACCGTTGCTGATGCGGCAGTCGCGATAAAAAATGCAACCATTGCCGCTCTCCAGGGCCAGGAAGCAGAAACACC
>JANNJI010000109.1:0-1381 GCA_031405795.1 Gammaproteobacteria bacterium | reverse complement strand
GCTGACGTTCGGCGGCACGGAGGGCAGCGGCACCGCTTGGCACAACCAGCTCATTTGCATTCAGCAGAATCAAACTGCCAGAGATCGCTATCGCACCCAACCAGACTGCCGTCGTCTTCACCTGGGTACTGACATCACTGGCTTTGTTGATTAACACATTGGCCACAGCAAAGGCCATTCCCGAGGTCACTCCATACCAATCCGCACGCGTACTGGGCCAGGGCAAACCCAGCTCGGGTTTCCACAGAATCAGCAACGCCCCCGCCAATGCAATGACCAACACCAGATAGGCTTGTTGGGTTAATATTTCCTTGAGAAAAAATCGCGCCATGAAGGTCGCCCACACCGGTGACAAAAAAAACAATAACGTCACACTCACCACCTTCCCTTCCAGAATGCCCAGGATAAAGGCGGTGTTACACCAGCCACTTGCCAACGCGATACCCAACAACAAGCCGGGGGAATGGGCGAATTCGCGCCAGTGTTTCCATAACAAGAACGGCATATAGATCACGGTACCGCAATACACCAACAACACGATCCAATCACCGCTGAGGCCCTGCTCAACCAACCACCGCAGTGGCAGCCAATATAATCCCCACAATGTCGCCGCAAACAGCAAGCTGATAACCGGTAAGACATGGCTGTGCGAGCTGTTCACTTGCATTATACTGCGCGTCCTGTAGTTACGAACAATTGAGATGGTATCCAAGAATAACATGAACCCGGATCTCCAACGCCTGCAAGCTTATCCCTTTGAACGGCTTGCCGCACTGAAAAAAAATATCCAGCCGCCCGGTCATTTACCGCACATCGCGCTGAGCATTGGTGAACCCAAACACGCCGCACCGGCCTTTGTCTTACAGACACTCACGGCGCATCTGGCGGAATTATCCCAATACCCCACCACCCGGGGCATTGCCGAGCTACGCACCACCATTGCCAGCTGGCTCACACAACGTTTTCATCTGCCTGCCGCCAGCCTTGATCCTGACAAACATATTCTGCCGGTCAATGGGACACGTGAGGCCTTGTTTGCCCTGGCACAGGCCGTGGTTGATCGTCGTGATGATCCACACGTAATGATGCCGAACCCTTTTTATCAAATCTACGAAGGGGCGGCGCTGCTGGCCGGTGCCCAACCGTATTTCCTGAATACCACGACGGATAATCATCAACTGCCTGATTTTGATGCCGTGCCAGCTGCGATGTGGAATCGTTGCCAGCTCTTATATATATGCTCACCGGGTAATCCAACCGGCCGGGCGACGGGCGCCGTCGGCAGGGCAGGGAGCTAGACTAGGAGCTGGACCTGCAGCTGCGTCTGTTCCCCCTGTCACGACTTCCCCTGAGCCGCGGGCTCAGGAGGCGAGGCTTCAAG
>JANNJI010000108.1:0-6544 GCA_031405795.1 Gammaproteobacteria bacterium | reverse complement strand
CGCTTACCCGTCCGATATACCGCTGGCCCAACAACACATTTACAACCTGGTAAAAACACTCACCGCCACCTTTCGGGGACGTGTCGAACTGAAATCCTGTAATAAGGCGATACTGGATTGCGATAGATTAATAGCTCTGTTGCAACCAAGTTGTATTACGTGCGCCCTCCAGGTGATGGAGGAGGCCTCGCCTGCTGTTACAACGATTCCCCCTGTATTTACCATGAAATTTAGCGCACCGATTGACCAGAGGAAGCATTTTGTCGATACAATTCATACCTTTGCAAAATCAAATAATTTTACTGGCGACAGTTTACACTCTTATTCTGAAATACGCGGAAGCTCAATGTATCGAATCAATACTGAACAAGGCGACGCCCTATTTATTTTCAACAATCTTTTTCACCCGGACGAATTTAGTTTATTCGCTTACCCGTCCGATATACCGCTGGCCCAACAACACATTTACAACCTGGTAAAAACACTCACCACGAACTTTCAGGGGCGCACGGAATTAATATTATGTGATGCGAAAGTACTGGATTGCGCTAGATTAAAAAGTTTACTGCAGGTGAAATAGCAAAATAGGGGGCTGCACGGCTTGCCAGTAAGAATTTGATGTAATAGCACTTAATATTGTTGTAACGGGGTGATCGTTCGTTTTTAATGGCAATCACAAAAGGAGTGAACCATGGCCATATATCTGAAATTTGGCAATGTAAAAGGCAATGTCACCGCAAAAGGGTTTGAGAAACAAATTGCCGTGGACAGTGTAAGGTTTAAAGTCACCAGAACAGTCTCAATGGAATCCGGCAATCTGTCTAACCGTGAATCTGCAAAACCCAATTTGAGTACCATCGCCTTAACGAAAAATGCAGATAGTTCCGTTGCCGCTATTTTCAAGGAAGTGGTCACCGGCACCAGCGGTCAGGAAGCGACGATCACTTTTGTCCGCACCGGCAAAGACGGATTGATGGCCTACATGTCCTATGTCTTGACGAACTGCATCGTCAGCGGCTACAGCATTGATGCATTCGGCGATACCGAACCGAGTGAATCGATTTCATTGAGTTATTCCAAGATTATCATCAGCTACACCAATCACGATGCCACTAATAAGGCTGGCAGTCCGATGCGTGTCATGTATGACGTTGCCAAAGGCGAGGCGGGCTAAGCACGCTGCGCGTGGAGAATACTGTCCTGATGATTACTGGGCAGTATTATTCTTCCGCTACGCTAAAGGGATCTGACTTTGGCCCGATTTTGTATTATATGACAAAGACAGAGAGCTATTTTTGATCAAGTCGTGACGACGATTATTTAACGCAATGCCACCTTGGCGGCTTCGATCATTTCACTGGCGCCTTCAATGTCTACCACATTAATGTCTGGTTCGAGCCCCAGTTTACTAAAGGCAGGGACGGTACTGAAATCCACTTTACTATGTTGATGGTGCGATCCGACATAACTTTCCAGATTGGCAACTATCACCAGATCAAGATAATCTGCCGGGCCCGTATGACTGCGCGTAATGTTTTCATGTTCGGCGGCAACCGCAATCATGTCGGGAGGAAAACCCCATTTTTTCAGGATCGCTTCACCGATAATACTGTGGGCTTTTTGAATAACGTTATCCAGTAAGTGTTCATTATCAAGCAACTCCGGCACGTCCTCGGCACGCGTGATGATCGGTAAAGCACCGATATCATGAACGAGCCCGGCCAGCAGGGCTTCATCGGGTTTACGTTGCGTGAATTGTCTGCACAAAGCATGACTGATGGCAGCGACCTGGGTGCTGTGTTCCCACAAAACACGTAAGCGTTGATCGGTGACGTCCGATGTGGCTTGGAACATTTGTTCCATTGCAATGCTGGTGACGAGATTACGCGTCATGGTTGAGCCCATGCGGGTAATGGCGGCCTCGACAGAGTCAATGGAACGTGAGGCACGCAATAATGGACTATTAGAAATCTGAATCAGACGTGCCGACAGAGCGGTGTCAGAGGTAATGACTTTTGCAACCGCGCCCATCCCGGCATGTTCATTTTCAAGGGTTTCGCGTACGCGTAAGGCGACCTCGGGTAAGGTTGGGAGTGTCAGGGTTCCTTTTTCCAGATCATTGAGTAATCTGTCGAGTAATTCTTCTTCCATCTGATTGAACACGATCTTGTCCTCGGGCATTGCATGTATGTGGTTTTATCGGCCACAGCGTAAGGAAGTTAAGCCAGATCAGGAGGGAATCTTAGGATGCTTTTTGTTCGAAGCGGTAGGGCAAGGTCTGTACTTGCAGTACTGGCCCGCTGAGATTGCCCAGATGCAATTTCCCATCGGCAGCCGCTTCCATTTGTAACACCGCCAGCATATCGGTTCCTTGAGCCGGTGCAGGCTGGGCAAGAATGACTTTACCTATGCTTTGGCCATCGCCATGGGCATTATAGATATCCGTACCCGTAGTGGGTGTGCTGGTATTTTCCATATGTAATTTATAAAGCCGTCGCTTGAGTTTACCCAGATAATGAGTACGGGCAACGATCTCCTGGCCTGGGTAACAGCCTTTTTTGAAATTCACCGCGTCGAGAATTTCCAGATTGAGCATTTGCGGTACAAACTCGTCAACGCTGCCTGGCAACACGCTGGGCAGGCCGGCTTCGATATCCAGCCACTGCCAGGCAGCGTCACCCACCAACGTTAACGATTCGCTCAAAAACGACCAGTTTGTTATCACGGCCTGTGGCGTGCCACCGATCAGAAAGCGTGGCCGGGGACCGGGTAAACGTGTTATCTGGAGTCCGGCGTGATGCTGGACACCATAAGCGACATTGGGCGCGGCAGGAAGCTGTTGCAGCAGGTGTTGTTCGATATCCGATCCTGAACATCCTAGACAAATATATTGTTCGGAAAAGTCGTCGAGTATCACCTTGCTGCGCAACACAAACATACGCATGCGTTTTAAGGTGGTGGGAATTAAGGCACGGGGCATGAGCAGGTTATAACCGGATTCATCGCGTAACAGTAACATCAAGGCGAGTACTCTGCCCTTTGGACTGCACCAGGCCGTGAGTTGTGCCTGATTGATAGTCAACATTGTGACATCGTTGCTGAATTGGCCTTGTAAAAACGCCTCTGCGTCAGCACCGCTGGCGCGGATCACGCCCTGACCGTGCAGGAGGGCAAGCACATTCTCGCGGGAAGTACGACGAATTTCTTCCTGTGGATCGCCAAAGCAGACATAGCCCTGCTCGTCGTACCGGGCAGGGTATTGTTGCAGGTGATTTAGCCAGATTGGGTCCATGTGTAATTTTGCAGTCATCGTGGTGGTTGTGTATTGAGATGGGCATTGTATAACATTGGACGAATCATGCAATTAGACTACACTCTTTACCGATGCAACTAAAACAACAACGACCCAAGTTCCTCAATTTACTCAAAATACACCTGCCGGTGACTGGGATAACATCGATCGCCCATCGAATATCGGGTGTATTGTTGTTGCTTGCCATTCCCGGATTCATTTATCTCTTTCAGCTGTCCGTGCGTGATGAAAGTGGCTTTAATGCTGTGGGTGAATTGTTGGTATGTGGCTGGGTTAAAGTCGCGGTGACCTTACTGGTCTGGGTGTTGGCGCATCATGTATTGGCAGGTATCCGTTATTTACTCACCGATATCGCGATAGGCATGAACTTACCGGCGGCGCGTGCCTCAGCCTGGTTCGTCAATATCGCGAGTATATGTATTTTTCTCTTGATCGCGTTGGTGATCTGGTTATGAGTTGGCGCGCACAAGGTATGCGAACCTGGTTATTACAACGTTTGACGGCAGTGTACATGCTGCTGTTTGTCATCAGTTGCCTTATTTATTTATCCTTGCATCGGCCGATTAATTTTACCGCATGGCATGAGTTTTTTTCGTTGCCCTCGGTTGCGATTGCAACGACGTTATTTTTTCTGTCGCTGTTGTATCACGCCTGGGTGGGAGTACGTGACATCATGGTGGATTATATTCACGATACCGCGATCCGTTTTACGCTCTGGGTATTGATTACTTTATTACTTATCGGCATGGCCATCTGGGTATTTTTGATTTTATTGCAAGTGGTTGAACTGTGAAAATTGCACATCGAAAATTTGATAGCTTGGTGATTGGTGCCGGTGGTGGTGGCTTGCGGGCGGCGTTGCAGTTGGCACAAGCCGACGCCAGTGTCGCGGTTGTCTCCAAGGTATTTCCAACACGGTCACATACCGTTGCGGCACAAGGCGGTATAAATGCCGCCTTGGCAAATGTTTCGCCCGATAATTGGCACTGGCACATGTTTGATACCATTAAAGGCAGTGATTATCTCGGCGATCAAGATGCGATTGAATACATGTGCCGTGCTGCCGCGCATTTGGTTATTGAATTAGAACACGCTGGCGTGCCATTTTCGCGTTTGCCGGATGGCAAGATTTATCAACGGCCCTTCGGCGGCCAGAGTCAGAACTTCGGTGGTGCGCAGGCGGCGCGTACGTGTGCAGCGGCGGATCGTACCGGACACGTGTTATTACATACCTTGTATCAACAAAACATTCGCGCCAAGACCCATTTTTTTGATGAATTTTTTGCTATCGATTTGGTACGTGACAAGGAAGGGGTGATCCTCGGTGCCTTGGTGCTGGAGATTGAAACCGGCGAACCTTTGTTGATCGAAGCTAAAACTACCTTGCTTGCTACCGGCGGGGTTGGGCAACTATTTCGCACCAATACCAATGCGCACATTAATACCGGCGATGGCATGGGCATGGCGTTGCGCGCCGGTATTCCGTTGGAAGACATGGAATTTTTTCAGTTTCATCCCACCGGCATTGCTGGTCGCGGCATGTTAATTACCGAAGGTTCACGTGGCGAAGGTGGTTTTCTGTTAAACAAAGACGGCGAACGTTTTATGGAACGCTATGCGCCGCACGCAAAAGATTTAGCCAGCCGTGATGTGGTCAGCCGGGCGATTGCCACCGAGGTACGCGAGGGACGTGGTTGTGGCCCAACCGGTGATTACGTGATGTTGAAACTGGATCACCTTGGCAAAGAGGTACTGGATAAACGCCTGCCCGGCATTACCGCCATGGTGAAAACCTTTTTAGGGATTGACCCGGCGCAAGAACCCATTCCTGTATTTCCCACCGCCCATTACACCATGGGTGGTATCCCGACCGATCGTCATGGCCAAGTGGTGGTACCCATTGCGCAGGGCGAAGAAGCGATTCCCGGTTTATATGCGGTGGGTGAGTGCGCCTGTGTTTCTGTGCACGGGGCAAATCGATTGGGTGGTAATTCGTTATTGGATATTGTTGTGTTTGGTCGTTCGGCGGGTAATCATATCATCGAGTTTCTCAAAGAACAGCGTTACCATCGGCCGATGGATGAAGCAAGTATCGACCAGGCAATGGCCCGCTTAAGCCGCTGGGACAAAACCGGGCCAGGCGAATCGGTGGCAAAACTTAAGTATGATTTGCAGACGGTCATGGAAAAATATTGTGGCGTGTTTCGCACCGAAGATGTGCTGCGCGAAGGCGTACAGCATGTGAAGGAATTGCAACAGCGCTTGCAGCATGCGCGTTTGCAGGACCATAGCAAGATATTTAACACCGCACGCATTGAAGCGCTGGAGCTGGAAAATTTAATGGACGTGGCGTTGGCAACCGTGTTCTCGGCTGCCGAGCGTAAGGAGAGTCGTGGCGCGCATTCGCGGATCGACTATCCAAAGCGGGACGATGCGCATTGGTTGAAGCACAGTTTATATTATAAACAAGGGCAGCGCGTCGCCTACAAACCCGTGCGACTCAAACCGATGACGGTGGAGACGTTTCCACCCAAAGAACGTGTGTATTAATATAAGGCTGCCTCAAGTTTCTATGAGATTATATCGCTATACTTGTTAGTACTTATTACTGGGATGTGACTACTATGCGATTCCAAGTTCAGCGCTACAACCCTGAGACCGATAAAAAACCGTATCTCAAAGAATATGTACTGGATAATATCAAACCGGGCACGATGTTGCGCGATGCCTTGTTGGAAATTAAAGCGCAGGATGAAACGCTCACGTTTCGCCATTCTTGCGGAGAAGGGGTGTGCGGTTCGGATGCGATGAATATTAATGGCACCAATGGACTGGCCTGTTTGACCTCGGTAGCCAAGTTATCCCAACCGATCGTAGTCCGTTCAGTCCCTGGTATGCCGATCATTCGTGACTTGGTGGTGGACATGAGTCAGTTTTATCATCACTACCGTGCAATCAAACCCTATTTGATTGTCCATGATCCGGTTCCGGAAGTGGAATATCTGCAATCACCCGAAGACCGTGACAAGCTTGATGGTTTGTATGAATGTATTTTATGCGGCGCATGCACCACTGCCTGTCCCTCGTTTTGGTGGAATCCGGATAAGTTTCGTGGTCCCGCTGCCTTGCTCCAGGCGTATCGATTTTTAGCCGACAGCCGCGATCAGGCCACCGATCAGCGTTTGCAGGAACTGGACGGGCCTTATCGGATGTTTCGTTGTCATACCATCA
>JANNJI010000107.1:0-3866 GCA_031405795.1 Gammaproteobacteria bacterium | reverse complement strand
TGATATTCCTGCGATGCCATCTCATCAAAGCGGGCGATACGCGCCTTGCTCTTGGCATGACGGCCCTTGGGGTTGGCCCGAACCCATTCCAGCTCATCCTTCATCGCCTTCATGCGTGCAGTTTCCTGCTTTTCCTCAGTCGCCAGGCGTTGCTGTTTTTGTTCCAGCCAGGAGGAATAATTGCCCTGCCAGGGAATACCTTCACCGCGATCCAATTCCAGAATCCAACCGGCGACGTTATCGAGGAAGTAACGATCATGGGTGACCGCGACCACCGTACCGGGGTATTCGCCTAAGAAACGTTCCAGCCAACCGACCGATTCGGCATCCAAATGATTGGTCGGCTCATCCAGCAATAACATATCCGGTTTCGACAACAACAGCCGACACAAGGCGACACGGCGACGTTCACCACCGGAGAGGGTACTCACCTCGGCGTCCCAAGGCGGCAGACGCAGGGCATCAGCAGCGATGTCGAGGGTGCGATCCAGGTTATGGCCATCGGTGGTTTGCAGCAGGTTTTCCAGCTTGGCCTGCTCGGCGGCCAGCGCGTCAAAATCCGCGTCCGGCTCGGCATACGCAGCATAGACTTCTTCTAAACGGGTCAAGGCGGTTTTAATGTGCGCCACGGCCTCCTCGACATTTCCCCGCACGGTTTTACTGGCATCGAGTTTGGGTTCCTGCGGCAAGTAGCCAATCTTGATACCGGGCTGGGGCGTGGCCTCGCCCTCGATCTCGGTATCCACCCCCGCCATGATGCGCAATAACGTGGATTTACCCGAGCCGTTTAAACCCAGCACGCCGATCTTGGCGCCGGGAAAAAAACTCAAGGAAATGTTTTTGAGGATATATTTCTTGGGCGGGACGACCTTGCCCACCCGGTGCATGGTGTAGATGTATTGAGCCATGGATTTTCCGTGCTAGAAAAAAAGATAGCGTGATTGTACGCCAAGAAGGAGTGGGGTCACCAGTGGTGGTGGGTGGATGTAGGACTAACAGGAATATTAACTTCCGAAAAGGTGATGTTCACCAACAGCGCTAAATTATCACCGGTTTTCGTAGCCATACGTGGCAAGCCCATAATCTATACCATCGATACGCTCTTCCATTGCTTTTTCCAGGCAGGCAATGTCAGAACCGCAGGCATCGCGCTGGGTCAGCCATTGTTGTTGGGATTTTTTTAATTCGGCGATTTGGTTATCTGTGTTTTTCTTGGTTTGGTAATACTCCAGGACGAGTTTGTACGTCTGCGTCACACTTTGGTCATAGGCGGCGAGCGCCACCGATCCGCAGATGATTTTCTCCACTTCAGTGGCGGCCCCAGTGCAGTCAAAGGAGGCGATCGGTTTGGCATTTTCGGGCAAGCGCTTCAGGATCAGAATGGTCTCATCATGCCAACGCAAAGCTAATTGTTCCTTGTTCAACACAATAAGCCAAACACCCTTGATTCCAACGTCAGGGTTCTGACCACCGCCGAGGTTTTTGCCGAATAGACCCTCCTTGCACAGCAGGGATAACACGTCGATAGGTGCGTTATCGGTCAGGGGCAATTGAAAGTCTTTTGCTGTGGGGAGTACTGGAGAAAATCCCCGGCTGGCGATGCTGGTGCCCACCACATTTGCAGCAGTGGAGCGATGCACAATGATCTTGGGATTATCACACCGTTTGCCATCTGGCGCATTGGTTGTCACGACGTGCGCTGTAAATGAAAATACACGACCGAGAAACTTATGAATATTATACTTATCGTCTCTGGTGCGATGCCAATGTGATTCGCCTTGATCGGTATGGACTTCAGCAACCTGCCATGTGCCGATGAGTATTGACGGAAGCGCAGTTGGTGCGGAGGTCGACGCGTTTTCCGCCTGACAGGAGATACAACACAGAGGAAGGATGAAGGCGAGCGTAAGGATGTTCGCGGTGAGTGATCGCAGGGTATGTCGCAGGGATGTCATGATGTATTCCTTCACGCCGTACGCAATTTTCCGTAGTTGTTGGCGAGATACAAGACCACCTCATCTTCGCGTCGTTTCACCAGCGTCGGCAATATTTCACCGCCAGATATGTTCGCTTTCCTAATGGCTATCATTGCAGGCCCTATTTTTCCTTGATTAATGGAGTCGGTAACGATCTTAAACTGATTGCCTGGGTTGTAAGCAAAGCTGACCAAGGCATCGAACTCATGTTGTGTGATATCAACATTTAGCGCATTTTTTACCTTCTTTTCATAATCTGGAACGATATGGCTTAAGAGTTTCTTCTCTTGCTCTGGCGTCAAATTGACCAAGGCTCGGTTAGTTCTGGCAAACTCGTCTGCAGTGGGTACCGTGGTTTTCGTCAAACCTGATCCTGTTGCAATCTTTTGTGCAGTGATGAGATCGACACCAATGGCTGTTAGGTCTGCTGTGATTGTGGCGGGACTCCGTTCTTTCATATCATACCCGGGTCCTAAAGTGACACCACTGGCACCTTTGGGCCAATGCAAACGATTGCTGATATTTGGGTATGCTTCGTGAGTATAAATAAAGTCCAACCCTTTCTGCGAAATATGGAACTGGGAGGCGGGACGTGAAAACTCAAATGACGGCGCGAGATTTTTTGCAAATGCCAGGGCGCGAAGACCCGCTGCGCCGATGGCAGTGTATAGGTCGTTGAGCAGGCGAGACGCCGTCAAGGTGATACTGGTTTCATCGGTGATCCCCAATGCGCCCAATGTCTTTATGCCTGCGATGCCATCCGGTAGCATCCCTTTGCTGCGCTGGAATGCACGCACAGCCGTGTCAGTTTTTGATCCGAAATACTCAGTAGGTGGGAGAGGATAGCCAGCGGCACTGAGTTTTTCTTGAAGTTTGAGTACTTCTGGATTGCGATCACCTTTGCGTAACGTTTTTATCGGAAATATCCTTATTAAATAGTTGGGGGAAGTATATTGCCCCCATTTTGCATTAGCAATCTGGCCGGGCCGCTGTGGTTTCAGTTTTGTGTAAGAATCAGCTAATATACTCGTTCACTTGCACCGTCATAGGAAAGCCCCAATGCGACCTATCCATTATCCACGTCTTTTTACCTCATTCTTGTTTCTGCTGAGCAACTTGATTGTTCAGCCCTATGCAGCGGCGGAATCGACTCCTGCCCTGGCCAGCGCCAAAGTAACCGCCGTTTCCTTGCCCCAACTGCGTTATGTGGACGCCAGCATTGAGGCTGTCCATCAAGCGACGATCTCGGCGCAGGTCAGTGGACGTATCACGGAGATTGCGGTGGATGTGGATGATTATGTTGCCAAGGGCGCGATCATTGTTCGCCTGTATGATAAAGAGCAGCAAGCTGCGCTCAACGCGACCAAGGCGCGTTTTGACGAAGCCGACAAGGAATACAAACGGGTCAGCGATATTTTCAAAAAAGGTCTGGTAGCCAAGGCGGCGGTGGACACGGCGGAGGCAAAATTCAAATCCGCCAAGGCGGCGATGGAGCAGGCGCAAGAGGCGCTGGAAAATACTCGCATTCGTGCGCCTTACAGTGGCATTGTCACGAAACGGCATGTTCAAGTGGGTGAAATGGCGCGGGCCGGGGTGCCGCTGATATCGGGTTTGTCATTGGAGAAGATCCGTGCGGTGGTTGAGTTACCGCAATCATTGATTTATGCCGTACGCCAATATAAGAAGGCGTGGTTGCTGGTGGGCAAAGATCAACAGACGCGGATTGCTGCCGACTCGTTGACTTTCAGTTCCTCAGCGGATTCCGATAGCCACACCTTCACGCTTAAATTAAATTTACCAGCAGGTGATCACGGGATGTATCCGGGCATGTCGACCAAGGCGGCATTTATGGTCGGTGAGGAATCCCGCTTGGTGATGCCAAGGCAGGCC
>JANNJI010000106.1:0-11151 GCA_031405795.1 Gammaproteobacteria bacterium | reverse complement strand
GGTTCATGCGCGACCTGGAGACGTTGCAGCGCGGCAATCATTTTATTTTTCCCGACGAGGTGCGCACTACCGGCATCTGCACGAAATTCGCGCCTGCGACTGAACCACATGGCAATCATCGAAGCCAGCACACCCAGCACTACCTGTGCCACCATACTTGCAACAAAGTAACCGATACCCTGCCGGTGTAAATACCGCTCTATACCAAACAGCTGGAATATAATTGTTAATAGTGCGAGTACTGCCACATTGTTAAAATAAAACAATGCGGCCCATCAATGCCACTCCTCAATTAATTGGGGATATTTTCCTGCAAAAACTTCTGGTAGTTTTCCGCACTGACGATCTGTGTGCCATCGCAGTTGAACTGGATGCGCACAATCGATTGCACAATATTGATCGTGACATTACGCATATAATACGTGGGCATCTCACGCAGCGCCTTCATGGTGGACAATACCGTTCTGATTTCATCCGGCTGCATCGGCTTCCACGCCTGACTGCGGCGCAGCATTATATTTTTCCAATATTCCGGTATGCGCTGGTAATATGGATGTGCACGCACACCGACATACGTGTCGCGAATTAATTTGATTTTGTCATCGTAGCTGATCGCCGGAAACTGGCGTTGCACATAATCGAGATCCGCCATTTTGTCGGCGTCATGCACTTCCTGGCGCATCGGATCAAACACCGAGTTCACCCGAATCTCGCCATTGTTAAAACCAATAAATAATTGATAAGCACTACGATTAATCAGCAGTTCTTCAAAGTTATGCACCAACTCAATAATATGGTCATCGACGGTGGAGCGATAACGTTTGCGGTCGCCCGTGGTTTCGCGCATCGAAGGGTCACCGCGAATGCCCACCTGCAGGTTGCCCGAATTAATGCCAACCACGCTGACCAAGCTCTCCTTGAGCACCAGTTCTTCCAATTCCATGTCTTTTTTCTCCATGATTTCTTTACGGCCTCCTGTTTTTAACCGTAATCAGTCTACTCTTAAATTATTTCAATTTCTGTTGATGGTGGCACACTTCCGCATTTCAAGCCTTGGGACGGTTTTGTTTCTTCTTCGGCAGTTTTTTCGCTGTCGGGCTGGGTGGCAGGCCTGTGTGCCGAGTTAAAAACGGCCGCCCTGCATTGCCACGCCGTTGACCTTCTGATTCCTTACCGGTTCCCTGTGGTTGCCACAACGGAATAAGCTGCTGTTTACCATTACCAATTAGATCGGCGCGCCCCATCTTTTTTAATGCGGCGCGTAACATTGGCCAATTATCCGGATCGTGGTATCGCAAAAATGCCTTATGCAAACGCCGCTGCTTGAGACCTTTGGCAACACTGACGGTTTCTGAGTCCTGGCTCACCTTGCGCAACGGATTTTTGCCGGAATGATACATGGCCGTGGCCAGCGCCATCGGTGAAGGTAAAAAATTTTGCACCTGATCGGCACGAAAGCCGTGGCGTTTCAACCATAGTGCCAATTGCAACATGTCTTCATCACGCGTGCCGGGGTGTGCAGCGATAAAATAGGGAATGAGATACTGTTCCTTGCCTGCCAACTTGGAAAATTTTTCAAATAACATTTTAAATTCGTCATAGGCACCAATACCGGGTTTCATCATTTTACTCAATGGTGCCGCCTCGGTATGTTCGGGTGCAATCTTGAGATACCCGCCGACATGGTGCGTGACCAGTTCCTTGACGTATTCCGGGGAACGAATTGCCAGATCGTAACGCAAGCCCGAGGCGACCAGAATTTTTTTGATGCCGGGTAACTCACGCGCACGCCGATACAAATTGATCAAGGGTGTGTGATTAGTATTTAAATTATCGCAAATCTCTGGATAGACACAGGAGAGTCGCCGACACGCCGCTTCAATGGTTTCACTCTTGCACGCCAACCGATACATGTTCGCCGTAGGGCCACCCAGGTCCGAGATTACACCGGTAAACCCCGGTACCGTATCACGAATGGTTTGGATTTCATTAATGATGGAGTCTTCGGAACGGCTTTGGATAATACGACCCTCATGTTCGGTGATCGAACAAAAACTACAGCCGCCGAAACAACCGCGCATGATATTCACCGAGAAGCGGATCATTTCATATGCGGGTAGTTTTCTGTTGCCATACAGCGGGTGCGGCTGACGCGTGTACGGTAATTCAAAGACCCGATCCAACTCCTTGGTGGTTAAAGGAATGGGCGGTGGATTGATCCAGATCTCGCGGTCACCGTGCTGTTGCACCATGACACGGGCATTGCCGGGATTGGTTTCCAAATGAAACACGCGTGAGGCGTGTGCGTACAACACCGGGTTATTCTTCACTTCATCATAACTGGGCAAGCGCACGGCGGTTTTTGCCCGATCATGTTTTATCACCCGCCGCTCAAACCGCACCACACTGGGTTGCTGCTGATTTACCTTGTCACAGTTCTTGGCCTCCACACTCGCATAAGGATCGGGATGTGCGGTTACAGGACCAGGTGTATCGATGTGGGTTGAGTCCATCGTCAGCCAGTCTTGCGGTACGCCATTACTTACCATGACCGTGCCACGAATTCCCGTAATCGCAGTGATAACTTCACCCTTGGCAAGGCGATGCGCGATCTCAACAATCTGTCGTTCGGCATTGCCATACACCAGCATATCCGCCTTGCTGTCCAGCAACACGGAGCGCCGTACTTTATCTTGCCAATAATCATAATGCGCAATACGGCGCAAACTTGCCTCAATCCCGCCTATGATCAGCGGCACCTCCGCAAAAGCCTCACGACAACGTTGGGCATACACGGTGACGGAATGATCCGGTCGTTTGCCGCCTTCGCCATCAGGTGTGTACGCATCATTGCTGCGAATCTTGCGATCCGAGGTATAGCGATTCACCATCGAATCCATGTTACCCGCGGTGACGCCAAAAAATAAATTGGGCTTACCCAGACGTTGGAAGTCTGCTGCGGAGCGCCAGTCGGGTTGGGCGATGATACCGACACGGAAGCCTTGTGCTTCGAGCACACGCCCAATCACGGCCATGCCAAAACTTGGATGATCCACGTAGGCATCACCGGTAACGATAATGATGTCGCAACTGTCCCAGCCCAATTCATCCATTTCCGCACGGGACATGGGCAGGACCGGTGCTGGCAATAAGCGGGCGGCCCAGTAGGGTCGATGCGAAAAAATATCACGTGCGGTTTGCATGGCTTTGATGACGAGACAGGTTGTGTCACTAATGGGTTGGCGGCAATTATACCAGGGGTAAGTACATTATATCGGCATGGCCGCAGAAAAAATCAATCGGCGTGAGACACCTCACCGTGTTCGAGGGCACCACTACGGCGCTGGCAGGTATTGCTGAATAAAGCGCGCCAGCGTTGCCGTGTAGTTTTTTGTCAACTGATAGCCATCATGCCCGCCCTGCAATTCCATCCATTGTTTGACAGATACCGCTTTGGCAAACAGCTGTTGACCGTGGTGATAAGGGATCACGCTGTCCTGTGGGCTATGCATGATCAGCAGTGGCGATTGATTGCGGGAAATACGTTGCAAACTGTCATAGTTAATCCGTGCCAGCCAACGCACGGGTAACCACGGATAACGTTCGCGGCCCAGATCAGGAACCGAGGTAAAGGTGGATTCGAGAATGACCAGACCCGGTTGATATTTGCTGGCAAGGTAAGTGGCGATGCCACCACCCAGGGATCGGCCATAAACGATGATCTGCTCACTGCGCAGTTTTTTTTGCGTGCGCAGGAAATTCCAGGCCGCCTCTGCGTCGTGATAGGTCCCCACTTCGCTATGCTCACCCTCACTTTGGCCAAACCCCCGGTAATCAAAAATCAAGGTGTTGAGTTGCATTGCATGCAACATCGCAAGCGTATCCAACCAATGAGAAATATTGCTGGCATTGCCATGCAAATACAACACAGTCGCACGCGCCTGAGGTGCCGGGACATACCAGGCATGCAAACGAACCTGATCCACCGTGGTTAATGTCACCTCCTCATAATCCAGACCGATGGATTTCGGCGTGTTGCTGATTTGTCGGTTGGCAGGGTGAACCTGATAAACAATTTCTTCTTGTTTAATGTACAACATCACACTGGCCAACGCATAAAATCCTAGCAGGGCAAGGCCAACGACAACCAGACTGCGCGGTATTTTTTTCATGTTAAAATATCTCACCCTCAATTTATGCCAGCGGCCGAATCGATATCGTACTTGCCGATCATTTACCACGACGAAGCCTGGTATAAGACGCTACGATGGCTACCGCATACACCGTTAAACCCGTATAATCGTCGATATAGACCTCTTAACCTAATATACCAACAACAATGAACGACAGCTACGCCATTCACCTCGACGACTTTGCTACCCACGTGTTACAAGCATCGCATTCCCGTCCGGTGCTTGTCGATTTCTGGGCGGATTGGTGCAGCCCTTGCCGGGTTATTTCCCCAATCCTCGAACAACTGATCCATGATTATGCCGGACAGATCGCACTGGCAAAACTGGAGGTGGATGAAGGTGGGAACATGAAACTGGCAGGCCGTTATCAGGTGCGTGGTTTCCCCACGGTGATCCTGTTCAGGAACGGCAATGAGCTGGGACGTTTCAGCGGCGCCAAATCCAAACAGGCAATAAAAGAATTTATTGATAACTCGCTGATGGCGGTGTAATGATTGTTCTACAACCGGTTAAGCATTGATAGCAATATAATATGGTACCCAGTAGGCTAGAAATGCCAGACCTAACAGGAATTGAGTCCACATGATACGCTGAAAGCACAGACGCTCATCACCCATCTTGTCGATCCTCATCACCCTGGCCATCAATGCATCCAACATCAACAACATAAATTGAATCGGCGCCAAGACCGGCAGCAACATATGAATCAAAATGTTCCAGCCTTCATAGACAGGATCAATAACGGGGGCAGGGCGGAAAATCAGGCTAAACAACACCAACACAATCAAACCAATGCGCAATGGTCCAAACTCTTTAAGGTATTTCCACAAGGTGATCATTAATGTTTCTTTATGTTGGTCAGTGTAGGGGAAAAGGTAACCGGCACCTGTGTGGTAACATCGTCAGTAAACACCAGCTCAAGTGAAAGATGCTCACCTTGTTCTTCTGCCTTCACCTGTTTGAGTGCTGGCAAGCGCGATGCCAGATAGGCACAGGTAGCGGCGATCATTGGGTCTTTACTCTCGATTAAGGCATGTACCAATTGCATCGCAACAAACTTGGCGCGCTGTTGGCTATCCGGCTCAGCCACATGCTCACCATTAAGGTCAATACCGTCATCCATGTCATCATCCATCCGATCGAGATAGTCGCGCTGTTGACCGGGCAGGCGTATATTTCGATCATACTCGATCACCGACTGACCATTGAATACCACAACTAATTTGGACATAGCATATAAACTCAAAGGGATTAACCGCCTCATTATACAAAACGACCGATAAAATGCGAAGAAATTACGTAACGGATTTACCTAATAATCTTTCCTTAACCGAGGAAATGAGATAATGCTCCAAATCGCTTAATGTCAATGGGTGGCTGATGTAGTAACCTTGGGCAATATCGCAATGCCATTTCTTCAGCCAGATCCAGGTTTGATCATTCTCAACCCCTTCGGCGATGACCTGCAGGCCCAGATTGTGTGCAAGCTCAACAATCGAGTGGACAATCGTCGCATTACTTTCATCTTTAAACATGTCCATGACAAACGATTTATCCACCTTGAGCATATTCACTGGCAGATTTTTAAGATATACCAGTGAAGAAAATCCGGTACCAAAATCATCAATCACGATCTTAATACCCATTTTGTCCAGCTCTTTCAACACCTGCCGCGCACGCTCAGGCTCAGCCATCATGACCCGTTCGGTGATTTCCAACATCAAATAGTCCGCGGGGAATGCATACTGTTCTAATTTATTGCGGATCGCGTTTGCCAAACTGGTCTCTTGTATGTCCCACACCGACAGATTAACTGACAAACTGATTTTGTGGCCCAGCGTGTGCAATCGCACACAATCCTGAATGGCCTTATCCAATACCCATTGCGATATACGTTTTATCAAACCGGTTTGTTCAGCCGTAGAAATAAAATCATCAGGCATCACGATACCATGTACCGGATGGCGCCAACGCAACAATGCCTCAACGCCAATGATTGCGCCCGTGCTCATCGATAACTCGGGTTGATATTCTAAATAAAATTCCTGATTTTCCACCGCTTCACGCAAATCGGACAATACCGATAATTGTGAAACACTGTGCTGATCACGACGTGTATCATACAGCGTGATGCCATTGTTGGAACGTTTTGCCACGTACATGGCCACATCCGCGTGCTGTAGTAATATTTCCGCCGTCTCGCCGTGTTGCGGGAAAATTGCTACGCCGAGACTTACGCCCACGTATAATGAATGCTCATATACTTCATACACCTTTTCCAACGCCTCAAGAATGGTGCCAGCGATCCGCATCGCGTTGGTTTCGTTAATGCTAGTCAGTAACACCGCAAATTCATCGCCACCCAGACGGGCTACCGTATCCGAATCACGTAACACCTCACGCAACCGTGCACCCACTTGCTGTAACAAGGCGTCCCCCGTTTGATGTCCCAAGGTATCATTAATTTCCTTGAACCGATCCAGATCCAACATCACCAGTGCCAGGGTACGCTGGCGCTTGCGTGCGTTGTTGATTGCCTGATTCAGGCGATCCATCAATAAGATACGATTGGGCAACGACGTCAGCGAATCGTGCATAGCGATATGTTCGAGCGCCATTTGCCGACTGTGCACTTGCTGACGCATTTCACGAAAGGCATCGGTGAGATCGCGAATCTCCGTGGTTTGCACATCAGGCAGCTGCTCGACCAGTTTGCCTTGCGCCTCATCTTTCAAACTGCGGGCGACACTGGCAATGGGCCGTATAAAATTATATTCCAACACAATCAGACTGACGATGGCGACGCAAAACACAAACAACGCCACGCCCCAAAGCGATTGCATGATCGTACCGCCGATCTGTGTTTGCTTGGCCAAATCGACATCCGCAGACTGTTTGAGTGCGTCGTCGAGCTGATCCAGCCTTTGATATAGTTGAACGAACAAAGGATGGATTTTATCCGTCATCAACGGTATATCACCGCGCCAGTTTCCGGTATTAATGCGTAACACTTCTTTAAAACCGCCGTACCATTGCCCTGACAAGAGATGCATTTGCTCCGTGGCAACCACCACCTCCAGATCAAGATTGTGCCGCCTGGCCAGACGGCTTAATTCCCTGGTGTTGTCGCTGACACGGTTAAATAATATATCGATGTCGTTTATTTGCGTGGGTAACACGTCTTCATGCAAGGAACCGAGACGGTTGATTAAATACAAGCGATAGGCTGAAATCAGCCCCTGCCATTTGTCGTGCGCATCGATCAATAAACGTAACATACTACGTTCTTGTGAAGACAAGCGTGCCTGCGTTTTTTCTTCCAACACCCGTATCGCATTGTCGGTTTCAAATAAAAACTGTTGATTCACCTCCAGCATCTCACCGTTGGCAATACGCATCGCCGGGTACATAAGGTTGGCAGTTTGCCGCACCGTCATGACTTCTTCGCCAAACGATTACAGCTTGTACACAACGGGTTGCAGTGTGTGCAACATCGCGGCCATCTGGCCTTCTGCGATCCAATCAATCTGTAACAGTTTTTCCAGCTGATTGTTGGCATGTTTCAGGCGGTGGCGAAAGATGTCTCTGCCCGCCTCACTGGGCGAAAGCAAATAGAGATTGAGCGCGTTATTGGCCTCGACAATGGCAGTGCGCAGGTGATGCGACAGTTCCCCAACTTTGAGCCGCTGTTCAATATTATTGGTATTTGAGCTCCCGGTTGAGGTTAGCCACATACCCGTTATCCAGGTATACGCAGCCACTACGGTCGCCAGCAACAAGGCCAGAAACAAATATTGCATGCGCAGGCTTTTGATAAAAGGCAGCCGGTTTAATTGTTCACGCCAGTGTGTGTGGGTAGCCATGGATACGCATATCTACGTCAGTGAAGGTAACCTTACATACTATAGCGTAGTGGGGCCTGCTCCGTTGCTCCAAGTGCGATAGACGCCGCGCCAAGCCTGAGGCATTAATATATTAGCAGATGATGATTTACTAGCGATTGGCCTGAATAAAATCTTCTAATAATTTAACCGGCACCGCCCCCGACTGCTCCGCCTTGAGTTGGCCCTGCGGATTAAACAACAAAAAGGTGGGGGTCCCGACCCAGTGCTGGCCGGTGTTATCCATATAAAGTAAGGCCACTTGTTGCGCCTCGCCAATGAGGTTGGGGAAGGTGAGCTTATGATCCTGGATAAACTTCTTCGCATCCGCAAGATTCTCGGGACCATCCAGAGAAATACCCAGCATACTGGCATCCTTATTTTTGTGTTGCTGGTGAAATTGTTGGTATTGTTTAGCCTCTTTATTACAGATCAAACAATCAGACACCCAAAACATCACGATCAGCCACTTGCCTTTACCCGTATAGTCGGTCAATGCGCGTGGTTTGCCTTGCATATCCTGCAATTCGATCGCCATTACCGGGACACTCCAGGTACTGACCACCATTACTACCAGCATCATTAGTCGCATTATCGACTTAAACATGGGGTCATCCTTCATTTGATTACAAGGGTATTAGTCCTATAGACCGACGCCGGGCCACTTTCATTCCCAATAATATTAAAAACAATGCCAACAGCGCGACTTACACCGCGCGAAACGTCTCGACCATGGCACCCTCTGCGTTCACGCTAAAAACAACATCAAAATTATACAGACGAAACACATACTGGCGTTCTGCCTGCATCGCAACATAAGCGGGACGCGGATCCTGCTGAATTAAGCGGGTAACCAACACCGTCAGATTGTCATAACCTTGGCCTTCATATCCCTGACAGAATCGCCTGGCTTCATCACTGAAAGTGACAGGTAACAATGCCATGGCGATATCGCCGGTGTAACCACTGCGCGCATTGGGCTGCTGGTCGGCATAAGGCAGATAAGGTTTGATATCAATGATCGGCGTCCCCTCCACCAAGTCGCATCCTTCAATATCCAGGAACAACACACCCTCCCGCCGTTCCACACGCGTTAACGCAACCAGCGACATGCCAATGGGATTGGGACGAAACGGTGAACGTGAGGCAAAGACTCCCACGGTTTTGTTACCGCCCAATCGTGGTGGCCGCACTGTGGGTTGCCATTGCTCGCGGATGGCCCGATGAAATACGCTCAATAACCAGATGTGTGAAAAACCCTCCAGCGTATGGAAGGCTTCATCTCGCGCGTATTCTGGCAATATTTCTACCTGCGCGCGCAATTCGGGAACCAGCCTGGCTTGTCGCGGCACGGCAAATTTTTCCTTGCACGGCGAATGAATCACACCGATTGCAGTAAAAGCATAACTGTCTGCCATTGATCCTATCTGCTGGTTTAAAAGCGCATGCCGAGTATCGATTTGATCTCATCATCCGTCAATACAATGGGGTTGGTTTTCATACTGCTGCCACGCGCATGCGCCACTATTTTATCAAACGCATTTGCCTGCACCGTATACTCACGCAACATGGGCAAGTGGAGTGTTGTAGTCCATCGTCCAAGCACGTCCAGCAACGCAGCCCGTGCCGCTTCACGTGTCGGATAACGACGCTCACATAACACCTCGCCGACACGTGCGTATTTATCCAAGGCAATATTATCCGGTTCACGCGCCAACATCGCTTCGATATTGATCTGCGTCGCGGCGGCGACCAAGCTCCCACACACAACACCATGTGGTATCGGATAAAAGGCCCCCAACGGTGAGGCAAGGCCATGTACCGAACCCAAGCCGGTCTGTGCCAGGGTAATCCCGGATAACAACGCCGCATAGGCCATTTTTTCCTGCGCCGCGCCAGCGGTGGCGCCATCCCGATACCACGGTAACAGACCATCGCGTACGGCACGTAACCCGCTAATCACCAATGCGTCGGTGAAAACATTGGCACCGGTGGACACATAGGATTCCAACAATTGGGTGAGTGCATCCATGCCATTGGCGGCAATCAATGGCTGGCTGCACGACGCCAATAAATTGGGATCAACCACCGCATATTCCGCTACTAGCTTGTCATGTCGAAACGATTTTTTAAACCCAGCAGGGCCCTGTACGCTCAATACCGCATTCTTGGTGGCCTCACTGCCGGTGCCAGCAGTAGTAGGCACCGCAATAAAGGGTACGCTCGGTCCGCTATACACCAACTGCGGGCCCACCCCCTCCAGATAATCCATCACACTGCGCTGCACTCGCAACAGCCCTGCCACCGCTTTGGCTGCATCCAAGACACTACCGCCACCAATACCGATCACCACATCGATGACCTGTGGCGAAAATTCACGAACCGTATCATCCACCCACTGCGGAGAAGGTTCGCCTGTTACGGTACAGTGCAGCCAATCCAGCTGATGTTGCGCCATTTGTTGCTGCAATTCAGGCCAATAGATACTGGTTTGCAGTGATCGATGACCTGTCACCAGTAACACCTGCTTACCATAACCCGCCGCTAAACCGCCTAATTTATGGAATACACCGCAACCAAATTCGATGCGTGGCAGACGTGCCAACGAAAATGCCGTGTAGTTATGCATTGTCATTGTTGATATCACCCTTCATCTGGCCTACCCTAGCGCACTGCGCCATTTCGTTCAAATCTTGAATAGCACAGTATAGTGATGCAAAAATGCTTCTCCTGGTGTCAATTTTATGCATAAAAGTAAACCTTAGATCGGCCTTGAATCGCCCTCGCTTGTGTGTGGTCGTGAGTCGTCCATTCGAATTTCAATATCATCCGGCGCCGTTGTGATAGTTTCGTGATTTATAGGGTGCATCCCTTGATACATTGCCAACAGATTTTGCAATGTTTTACAAATTTCGTGTTCCACAAGCTGCGGTTTATTGCTACTTTGAAACAGTGCATGGTTTACCACAAATCACCCGGAATGATAACGGCTTCACAAAAACGCAAAGTTTGAAGCCGTAAACAGGTAGTAAACCGACAAAAATGTATAATCTCACCGCTGAGTGAGCTAACCGAGG
>JANNJI010000105.1:0-2015 GCA_031405795.1 Gammaproteobacteria bacterium | reverse complement strand
GTGGGGCAAGGTGGTCAAGGCTGCGGGCGTGCGCGTCGAATAAGCCTGGAGCCGATCGCGATTCGTCTTGCCATGACGCGTGGATCGTCTTAGGCTGCACGGAAAACATGGGGGAGGAACGATGGGCGCTCACGCTCATCGGCCATTTTGAGGAAGATTAGATAGGTGATTTGTTCGACATAATCGCCATAGCCCACGCCATCGTCACGTAAGACATGGGCATAGTTCCAGACTTTGTTGACTATTTCTGATGCGCTCATATTCTTTTCTTCATAGTTTATTTATCCCGCGACCATGATTTCATGATCTTTAAGCTGTTTTCGATAGCTTTAGCTGAATCTGGATTGTTCAGCAATCCGGGCAAGACATTCAAAAATTCATCATTCAATAACAAAGCGGCCTGCCGGGAAAAGTATTGTTTCAGCTCTGCCGTGCAATCCATTAATTCAACAATTAATCGATTTCTGTTTTCCATAACAAAAACGATATCTTCTAAATCATGGCTAAAGAAATCCCCTTTCCCTCTCCCGGCAAATGCTTCGAATTTTGTCGCAATAAAATACGCCGGACTGACAACCCGAATAACAATACCATTTTGTAAAATAATTTCATTAGCTTCGCTGATAGCAGATTTATACCAGCGATTTGAAAAACCTAATATTTTTTCGTCAATCGGCATTACATCGAGCTTGACTTTTCCAACATTAGTTTCGATTAACCAACGACAGATTGGGCCATCGGTATCTTCACGAAATCCAAGTTCGCGCAGTCTTTCTGAAAATTTTTGATACTCAACTAAGGTTGCCACATCGACTATCACATCAACATCATCTGTTTTACGAACACCATGATGTGCCGCTTCATCGACTAACAAAACTGTTGTGCTGCCACCAACAAAGGTAACATGTGACAACAAATCACCTAAGGCCGAGGCCACCGCTTCCAACTGCATTAAATTACTATCTTTATTGTTCATCACTTCCCTTTGATCAACTTTGTTAACAGATCTCTGGCTATCGCTAACTCTCTGGGTTTCCCACCCCTAATCGCTTCAAGCAACGACATTGCTCGATACAGCAGTTCATCACGACTGGCCGCAAATGGTACGGAATCGTGTATCGGACTTATTAAAGCACCGTCAATATCACCACCTGAAACGGGCCACACCAATGGCGGGATCGGTGGCGTTACCTCACTTTCCAGTACTGCGCAGTTCCATGAGGTTGCCATTCCTCTACCGTAGCCAATATTCTCCTGCGGGTAAGCATAGCGAACGCCATAACAGAGCCATTCCACTAATGCACCTGTCTCAGCAAACACCCCGCCGGACCTCTCCACTACCAGATGTGAGGCCGCTAATCTTTTGGTTCCTTTACTTACCTCACTCGCGCTGACACCTATCGCCTCTGCGATACTGCGGACACTATTTTCCGCGCCGCCACGGTTGAGAGACCAATATTTCAGTACCAATAAGGTATCTTGTGCCCTGAGCTCCATACGTCATTTCCTGTTTCGAAACAGGAAACACTGTAGAACGAAATATTTCCCCACGTCAAGATAATTCTGTCGTAACAAGGTCAATCTGGTCTAACAAGTAGCCTGGTACTGGCATTGCACCTTTGTTTACCCAGGTTTTCCAGCGTATGACGATATTGCAGATCACTGAATATATTTCTTTTGGCATCGTCATCCAACTTCACCAACTTGGCCCAGGCGTATTTTTGGCATGGATGGCCTTATGCGGCGATTGCATGGAGAAGGTGAGACCGGAAGGTCGAGAGGCTGGCCTGGGCCATGCAAAGGAGCCGTTACTCGGCACTTTCACTTCCTGCCCGCCTTGCTCACGCACATCGGCCATTTTCGGTAATGGTGTTGGTTGCCGATCTTGGTCAAACTTAAAATGCCTGCGGCCACCATACGATCCAGCTCACGCTTAATGGTCGCCACCCCCATCCCTGTCAAACGTAGAATCTCTTTTGCATAAAAGCTTTTGTCAGGCCGTGCATACAGCAAAC
>JANNJI010000104.1:0-7868 GCA_031405795.1 Gammaproteobacteria bacterium | reverse complement strand
GTTACAGCTTATGCTTATATTCACCGCTGCCCGGTTATTGATATTCGCGGCGTTGGGGGTGGGTGTCAAACGCGGTGTGTGTGAGGCTGGGGTTGTGCCGATAAGGGCAGGCTATTTGACGAAGGCGGGGGCACAGGATCGGCCTTTGGCCAATATTATTTCAGGCGCTGGAGTACGGCAATGCGCCGCTCCCACAGGTTGGCCGAGCGCGTCAGGCGAAACAGTATGCGTTTGTCCTTGTCGGTCAAAAAGTCGCCAACGATGTATGGCGCGGAGCTATCCACCAGATCCCAGTTGTTGATATAGCGGGTGCTGCGCAGATATTTTTGGTAGATGCGCTGGCGCTGTGCCATGTCGCCACGCCGGTATTGGTCGACCCAGAGCAGCAAGGCCAGCAAACGTTCTTCGTGTCAGCGCGAGTGCAGCAGGCTTTCCACCTCGCGCAGGCGCAAGTCGCAGTACTGCCTGACGAGCACGCGCAGCCGGAACCGAGATACCCAGGAACCGATCGCCGGCGCCGTATTCACCCTTGCCGGTTTTAAAGAAACGCAGACTGTGTTTGGCCCGGCGTGGATCGGCGATCCGCTTCAAGGATAAACGCAGTGATGGCAGCCGCTACCCGCTACTCGCAGATGGTTTTTTACTGGTCACCGTTTATCCCGGGTCGCGCCACACTGCCAGCTTGTCTGAATATCTGTAAACCACTGCTACCGGATAATATTGCCAACACCGTCATTCACGATCGTACCACCGGCGTTGCCGGTCAGCCTGTTATCCGTAACGATGTTTTCATTCGATGTGGCGCCCATACCCGGTGCCGCGCAGGCTGGCAGCGAGGTGGGGCCGCACAGTCGAATACCTGCACCGCCACTACCAGTGACCTTGTTTCTGGATACCGTGTTCGCATCGCCTTCAATTTGAATCCCGTCGCTGCCACTGTCCCTTACTGTGTTGTTGGTGATGACATTGTCCCGTGACAGGGTGTCCGGGGTTTCCTGGATTACCACAATTCCGAGACGAAGGGCGCCTGAAATTTTATTCTTGACGACTTCCGATCCGCTGGTAGGGAGATGGACATGATCTTCATAGTTTCCGGAAAAACGATTCTTGGTTATTTCGGTTCCGGTTGCGCGAATGACGAAGACCCCACGTGATCCGGGATTGGTTGGTTCGAGTACGGCACCGGTGCGGAGTCGCTCAATACTATTTTTCTCAATCGACGCATTGATGGCGGTTGGCCGGACAAATATGCCGATATCGCGTTTGGTCGGGATGCCTGCCGGATGTCGAATGGTCAGCTCTTCAATCGTGACATTGGCCGAGAAGATATCCACGATGATGTCCACAGGTACGCCAGCGGGTGCGAATTTGGGTGGGTTGTCGCCTCCCGCCGAAATGAGCAGCGTGTCTTCCGCGTCGTCACCACGGATGTGTAAGCCGTCCTTGCCAGCAGGGATAGTGATATTTTCGATATAGGTGCCTGCATTGACGTGAATACGATCCTTGGGGTCGGCGCGATCAATGGCAGCCTGCAGGCTTGCGCAAGGTAATGCAGCGGTACATTCGGTGCCATAGCCGTCATGGCGCACGAACAGATTTGCCGCGTGTGTTGAGGCGATGGGTAGTGCTAATAACGTGATTGAAAGAATAGTGGTTTTCATATGCTCCTTGCTCTTGTTACGGTTAGGTTGAAAAATTAGCGACAGCATTGCATTTTTTAGTCACGGAGAGATGTCAGAGTTATAACATTTCCATCACGAATCTTTTCGATCGTATGCGCCAACAGCACGCAAAGCCTGTATGCCGAGATTTATAATTGCGGGTGTTTTATCGGTGCAAATTGCAATAGCAGGTTTGTATAGCAAGAGCCCTTATTGCTATGGAATATTATTGTGAGCAATGGCGTCTTTAGTATACTGGCAGTGTTTAATTCAACTTTATGGAGTAAAGTATTTATGTCATTAAATCGTAGACAACTGCTCAAGCTTATCTCTGGAAGTGTTGCAGTAAGTTTATTACCGAGGTCTGTCTTGGCACAGGCAAAACCTAAAATCAAAGCTATTGCTTTTGATGGTTTCGTCATCTTTGACCCAAGACCTATTTTCGGATTGACAAAAAAATTATTCCCGGAACAAGGCACCGCGCTCGGTCAGCTCTGGTTTACGAAAATATTTAGCTATACGTGGTTGCGCACAGTCGGTGAGCATTACAAAAGTTTTTATGCTGTAATAGAGGATGCACTAATATTCTCAGCAGAAAGTTTAAAGCTTGATCTGCCGCTTGAAAAACAAAAACAATTGATGTCTATCTGGTTAAACCTGGAAATCTGGCCAGACGTTAAACCAGCCTTGCAGCAATTTAAGAAAAATAATATACGGCTTGGTTTTCTTTCCAATCTGACTGAAGAAATGTTGCGAGCCAATGCAAAAAATTCAGGTATTGAGCATGCATTTGAGTTTTACCTTAGTACAGACAGGGTCCAAGCCTACAAGCCAAGTCCTTTAGCCTACCAGATGGGGCTTGAGGCATTTGATCTTCCAAAAGAGAACATAGCCTTTGCGGCTTTTGGAGGATGGGATGCGGCGGGGGCTAAATGGTTTGGCTACCCTACGGTTTGGGTTAACCGATTAGAGACTCCAATCGAGAAATTAGACGTCAAGTTCGACGGTATGGGAAAAAGCATAGATGAATTAGTCAATTTTGTATTAACCTAATGTTTATCTCACGGTCTCAGCCTAACATTAACCGGATAGGAGGAGAAGCCTGCGGATCTGGGGCGAACAATATGGGCAACAATATCGCCTGCTTCAGGCGTTTTAACGGCAGACCTCGTGTCTGTATTCATTAAATAAATGCATTATCTACGCTGACAAAGTGAGGCATGGAGGGTGCGAAATTCAGGGTGATCCGGGATCTAACTTGCGATGCTGGGGAATCCGCAAAAAAAAGCCAACCGAGATGGTTGGCTTTTAATTATTGGTGGAGGCGGCGGGAATTGAACCCGCGTCCGCAAGATCTCCGCCATCGGCTCTACATGCTTAGCCACGTCTATTGATTTAACATGTCGCTACCCAACGGGCAGGGAAAACGACACACGAGTCTAGTGGAGTTTTAGCGCGGTTGACCCCAGACATGTCTTGGCGCGATCTTGTGATGATGACCCCTGGGACTGAACGCACAAGCACGAATCAGGCAGGGGTTAGCCGGGATTAAGCGGCTAAGGCGTAGTTGTCGTCGTTGGCAACTATCATTGTTGCAGCTGTATTTACGAGGTGATCTGCCCCTCGGCATGCACCTTTGGTTTTGACACCCACGTCGAAGCCATGTCGCCCCCAAAGTTGTAGTGACTAGGATAGGGGTTTTATTGGAAAGCACAAGGGTTAATTTAACGGTTTGAGCCTTTGAGAATGCGCTGTTTGTCACGTTGCCAGTCGCGATCTTTCTCATCAGCGCGTTTATCGTGCAACTGTTTGCCTTTGGCCAGGGCTATTTCGAGTTTGGCGCGGTTGCCTTTCCAATACATCGCGGTGGGAATGAGGGTGTAGCCCTTGCGCTCTACCGCGCCGATGAGTTTGCCCAGTTCTTGCCGATGTAATAACAGTTTACGGGTGCGCTGCGCGTCGGGAATGATGTGTGTGGATACGGTGGGCAAGGGTGTGATCAAGGCACCAAATAAAAATGCTTCTCCATCTTTGAGAAAAACATAACTATCTCGCAGCTGAACCCGGCCGGAGCGTAGGCTTTTCACTTCCCAACCTTGTAAGGCTATTCCCGCCTCATAACGATCCTCCAGGGTAAAGTCGTGGCGGGATTTTTTGTTCAGGGCAATCGTGCCGGAGGAGGCTCCTTTTTTCGATTTGTTCATCGGGCGATTATAACTGAGGGTTAACCCATTGGATATCAAGGAGTAGTTTGTCAAGGTTGAGTTAATGAGATATATCAATAACAATTAGCCGACAAGTAACGAATAAGAGCATAACGACATTGGCTTCCCGGGAATCGCTACATGGTAGTTGGTCATCACCTTTTGCCTTTATATTGGTAGGCGGGGGTGCAACCCTTGGCTTCAGTAACTTTTGGGCGTTTCCTGCGCTGGTGGCCAGTTATGGTGGTGGTGCCTTTCTACTCGTTTACCTGCTGTTTTTACTACTGATTGGAATACCGTTGTTAATGAGTGAGATTGTTATTGGCCGCCATGGCAGACAAAGCCCGGCCAATACGATGTACACGCTCAGCATCATCTCTGGTCAGCACCCAGGCTGGAAATATCTTGGCCTGGCGTGTGTGATGACGGTAGTGTTGATGTTGTCTTATTACAGCGTGATTTATGGCTGGGCCTTGGGTTATTTGTTTCGTTCCATGGCGGGCAAGTTTTCCGGTCAGACCACACAAGGTGTTGCCAATATATTCACTAATTTCGTCAGCAACCCCGAAGTGATGTTTGCCTGGCATACGGTGTTTATGGCGGTGACGGTGTTGATCGTTGCTCGCGGGGTCCGGCAGGGAATTGAGAAGTTCGGGAAGATCTTGGTCCTTGTCATTTTCGTGATGTTGCTGCTGCTGCTCGGTAATGTCTCCACGACTGAAAGTTTTTCATCGGCCCTGGAAGATATTTTTTTAGTCGACTTTTCTCAGATGACGCTACGCGGTGTGTTTGAAGCGATGAAATATGCCTTCTTTTCACTAACCGTGGGGATGGGCATATTTATGATGTATGGGGCATATTTGCCCCGCAAGGCCTCGATAGTGAAGATGAGTTTCGGTATTGTGGCAGTGGAACTATTGGTGTCGCTACTGGCGGCAATCATTATTTTTTCTGTATTGGCAGAACATTCATTGATGCTCACGGAAGGCGAGAAGTTGGTCTTTATTACATTACCCCTGGGCTTTGGTCAAACCCCGGGAGGCGCATTTTGGGGGACACTGTTTTTTATTGCTTTGGTCTGCTCCGCGTGGACAACCAGTATTGCCTTGCTTGAAGTTGCTGTCACCTGGATGAATGAAAAATATGGCATCAAGCGGATACGGGCGTCCATCCTCATGGGGGGAGTGATTTGGATAATTGGTGTTTTTACTGCATTCTCATTTCAAGAGCAGTCCGCACTGCGATTTACCTTCAAGATTGCCGGTGAGAAACGAGCCATGGCTATTTTTAGCATGATAGAGATCGCCGCAGCGAATATTCTGTTGCCAATCATGGCGATCCTTTTGTGTATTTTTACCGCATGGTATTTGAACCGTGATACGTGCAGAAATGAACTAAATATTCGCAATAACAAGGCTTATACCGCGTGGTGTATTCTGGTGGGGGTGGTAACGCCTGCGATGATATTTGTGGTGTTTTTGTATGTGAATGAATTAATTAAAATCAAGTATTAAACAATGACTAAAATTCAGAAAAGCGCGTTAGTGACTTATAGCAATGAACAAATGTTTGCACTGGTGGATGATATTGAGTCGTATCAAACTTTCCTGCCGTGGTGTCGAACCAGTACAGTTATTCAACGACAAGACGATATCGTTGAAGCGCGCTTGGAGATCGTTTATGGGGCGCTGCACAAGTCGTTCATGACCCGCAACCAAAATATACAGCATCAGTCAATTCAGATGACGATGATTGATGGCCCATTTAAATATTTACGCGGCCAATGGACGTTTGTGCCGATTGCGTCGCAAGGGTGTAAAGTGGGACTGGAGATGGAATTTGAGTTTGCCAACAAGCTGCTGGATATGACGGTCGGTCCGGTTTTTAGCCAGATTGCCAATTCATTAGTGGATGCATTTACACAAAGAGCGAAGAAGGTGTATGGCTGATACGCCGATGATAACGGTTGAGGTGGCGTATGCACGGCCGGATACGCAGCTCATTATTCCACTGCAAGTCAAAGCGGGAACAACGGCACTGGAGGCAATTAAATTATCCGGTATTGAACAGAAATTTTCAGAAATTGATCTAGAGCAAAACAAGTTTGGGATTTTCAGTAAAATTGCCAAGCCTGACACCGTGCTGCAGGAAAAAGATCGGGTAGAGATTTATCGAGCGCTGATCGCCGATCCAAAAGAGTCACGACGCGCACGCGCCGAGAAGAAACAGAAAGGCAAAGAAGTAGAATCGGACAAAGGTTAGGGGCTTGTTATTTTTTTGTCGAACTCTGAATCGTCAATTTTGGTCAAAGCGTCATTGACAAAAAATAACGTAAGGTGCTGGCGTAACATGGGCTGATCAGCCTTTTTCAAGGTGTAGATGTAATCCCAACGATCACGGTGAAAGGGGTCTTGTAACAAGGGCGCGCCGAGTAGAAAACTGACTTGTTTCTTTGTCATCCCAAGTTTGAGCTTCTGGGTTTGCTCGGTTTCGAGGACATTTCCCTGCTGGATGTCAGGACGATAGGCGCCACAGCTGACGATTTGCAGCAGGCTAATCAGCAGGATAATCAAAGGGAACTTTCGCATCGGTATACCAAATCACGTTATAATCACCGGTCAAATCATACCGCAAATATTACCAATTGTCCCAGGAGGAATGCGTGGAAAATCAGGATTTAAAAAAGGCCGGACTCAAAGTCACCTTGCCGCGCATCAAGATATTGAATTTTTTAGAAAACAGCGCACAACGGCACATGACGGCCGAAGACGTGTATAAGGCCTTGCTCGATAGTGGCGACGATATCGGTCTGGCGACCGTATACCGTGTGCTTACCCAATTTGAACAGGCTGGCATGGTTAAGCGTCACCATTTTGAAGGTGGTCAGGCGGTGTTTGAAATCGAGCACGGTGCGCATCACGATCACATTCTCTGTATCAAGTGTGGGCGTGTGGATGAGTTCGTTGACGAAACAATCGAACAACGCCAACGCACGATTGCACTGGAAAAAGGCTATGCGATAACCGATCATTCACTCTATATCTACGGTGTCTGCGCGGCTTGCCAGGGTAAAACTACCTAACAGCCCGACCTGCATCCGACGTCATGTCTGGGCGCGTTCAATCATTTCCTGCGCATGTGAACGCGTTTGTTCGGTAATTTCAATGCCACCGAGCATTCGCGCAATTTCATCGATTCGTTGTTTATTATCCAGCGTTTCAATTTTGGTGAGGGTGGCGTTTTTGTTGATATGTTTGCTTACCTGCAAATGATGGTGGCCCAGCGCGGCGACTTGGGGTAAGTGCGTAACACAAATAACCTGGCGATGTTGGCCTAAGGCTCGCAACTGGAGACCGACGATTTCAGCGACACGTCCGCCGATACCCACATCCACTTCATCAAAAATTAAGGTGGGAATGCGTGCCGCTTGTGCGGTGATGACCTGGATTGCCAGACTGATACGCGAGATTTCACCACCAGAGGCCACTTTTTGTAGTGGGCGTAGCGGTTGTCCTGGGTTGGCGCTGACCAGGAACTCGATATGTTCGCGGCCCATATCGGACCAACGCTCTTCAGCTAATTCATCGAGGGTGACGGCAAAGGACCCGCCGGACAAACTCAGGCCCTGCATACCGTCTGTAACACGTTCGCTGAGTTGTTTGGCCACTTTACGACGACTTTTGGTTAGTTTGTCTGTCATGGTGATGTAATTGTCTTTACTTTTTTTAATTTGCTTTTGAATTTCCTCTAAACGTGAGTCTGCGTGTTCGAGGTTTGTTAATTCTGTTTGCAAGGTCGGTAACAGTTGTACTAATTCATCCGCTGTCGTGCGATGTTTGCGCGCCAACTGTAAGATATCACCGATGCGGGTTTCCATTTGCGCCAGTCGTGCCGGGTCCAGATCAAGCTCGTCGGCATAATGACGCAGTTCACTGAGCGCTTCCTGTATCTGGATTTGGGCATTGTTCAACAACTCATGCACCGGCAGCAGTTTGCTATCGGT
>JANNJI010000103.1:0-1079 GCA_031405795.1 Gammaproteobacteria bacterium | reverse complement strand
AAATTGCCCATGTGTTGGAAATGATCGGCTATTGTGATATGACCCCTGGCTCTCAATCAGTACCGCCTGGCTTACCGATAAAGCTCAGTGATGTGGCCGATTTTATTGGCATCATCATGAATAAAACATCCAATAAACACGCTAAAAGTATACGAAAAATCGCCGAACAATACATCCCGAATTTACCGGTAAAAACACTGGAAGTATTCTTTGGCATGGAAAAATTGTTCCCACATTTACTCAGGAGCGATCATTCACCGTTCTGGAACGCGAATATCTCTGCGATGATGTGGACCGATACCTCTGAGTTTCGCAACCCGCATTACCATAAACCCAGCGACACACCCGATACGTTAGATTATACTTTCATGAAAAAGGTAACCGATTTGCTTATATTACACGTATTGGGTTTTCTTAAGCAGATAAATTAAGCGCAATGTCAATTATGTAGGACACTGTCAGTGATGGAAATTTACATTAGTACAGATATAGAAACCGACGGACCGATCCCCGGTCCCCATTCCATGTTAAGTCTTGGCTCGGCTGCTTACCGTGCCGATAAAACCTGTCTTGCCACGTTTAGTGCCAATTTTGAAACTCTTCCTGGCGCATCACCTCATCCTAAAACAGCGGCATGGTGGTCGATGCAACCGGAGGCTTGGGCCGCGTGCCGTAGTAATTTGGAAACACCGAAAGTTGCGATGCAACGTTACCTGGCATGGTTAAAGGCATTGCCCGGCAAACCCGTTTTTGTCGCCTATCCGGCTGGTTTTGATTTCTTATTCGTCTACTGGTATTTGATGTATTTTGTTGGTGAAAGTCCATTTAGTCATTCCGCGCTAGACATTAAAAGTTATGCCATGGCCTTAATGAAACGCGACTACCGCGATAGCAGCAAGAAAAATATGCCAAAACATTGGTTTGATCCGCTTCCTCACTCGCATGTGGCGCTCGACGATGCCATTGAACAAGGTGCGTTGTTTTGTAATATGTTAAAAGAAAACTTGCGAGGAAAATGAAACCGTGATTGCCAATCTAAAGCAATGTCTGCAATTAGGTAAAGATCACCCGGTTTATGG
>JANNJI010000102.1:0-3807 GCA_031405795.1 Gammaproteobacteria bacterium | reverse complement strand
AATGGTAGGGACTAATTGCTGGAGCGGCACAAACTCAATCTGTTGTTGGCGTGCCAACTGTAGGAATTGCCGGAATAATTCCGACTTGGCTATCCCTTCCACTTCGGCATGAATGGTCAAGACATTTAATTGGTTTGGTTTAATTAAGGCAAGCAATTGTGCATTGAAATTTGCGTCAGTGACCCCATGCTGTCCCACCATCTCGTCATACGTCGGTAGCGTAACGGGGATTTGTGGTGCGCAGAATTGGTTGCCTATGCGTGGCCTGAAAATATGTGTGCCCCGGCAATCACTATTATAAGCAAAACCAAATTTTTCTTTTTCCAGCAACACCTGTTCGGTACATTTCCACCCCGCTGCGGCGGAACACGTGACACGTCGGCCTACTGCTTTTGTTAATGCCTCCAGCCCTAACTCGATGTCAAGTTGGATCATTGCCGCAGTCATCCGTTCCACTTTTGACTGCCAGCGATGATGATCCCAGGCATGTAAACCTATTTCATGTCCGGCCTTATCCGCGGCTCGAATGACATGACCAAGCCGTTGCGCAATCTGCGCGCCCGGCCAGAAGGTGCCGCGCAATAATATGTCCCACCCGTACAGGCTTGCGGCTTTAGAGCGCAGCATTTTCAGCAGAAATTTAGCTTTGAGTAACCGCCACAGGTGCCGACCCATGTTGTCAGGGCCCACCGAAAAAAAGAAACTCGCCTTTAGATTAAATTCGGTGAGTATTTCAATTAAACGCGGCACTCCATCGCGGGTGCCACGATAGGTATCCACGTCCACCCGTAACCCAACAACAACAGAATCATGAGTCTCGATTGGTGTCATTGCAGATGTTTTGCCAGATGGGACAGGCAATTAACCTTTCTTGCCTGTTGATGTGACTTTTTCACCCAACCCAGCGTTGACTTTATATTCCTGCAGGAAAAAATCCAAGGTATCGGCCACTGAGACATCAAAAGAAATTTTCGGTTGCCAGTCCAATAATTGTTTTGCATTATCGATGCTGGGTTTGCGATGCTGTACGTCCTGATAACCTTCGCCATAATACGCGCGGCTTTCCGTCGCATGCATCCCGGCAAACGGCGGGAAATGTTGCCGTAATGGATGAGCATCAAATTTTTTGCAGAGGATTTCCGCCAACTCACGGATACTGGCCTCATTGTCCGGATTACCGATATTGATAATCTGACTGTCACACACCCCCTTGGGATTTTCAATGATCCGGAATAAACATTCGACACCGTCATTCACATCGGTGAAGCAACGCTTCTGTGCGCCGCCATCAATCAGTTGGATCGGTGTGCCTTCAACCAGATTGAGAATTAATTGGGTGATCGCCCGTGAACTGCCGATGCGCGCTGATTCAAGCGTATCCAAGCGTGGGCCAACCCAGTTAAACGGGCGGAACAGGGTAAATTTAAGACCTTGTGACTGGCCGTAGGCCCAGATCACCCGATCCAACAATTGTTTGCTGGCGGAATAAATCCAGCGCTGTTTGTTGATTGGGCCGAGGATCAGGTTTGATGTATCTTCATCGAATTTTTCATCGGTGCACATACCATACACTTCTGAGGTGGAAGGGAAAATAATCCGTTTGCCGTATTTCACGCAATAACGAACGATACGCAGGTTCTCTTCAAAGTCCAGCTCAAATACACGCAACGGATTACGCGTGTATTCAATCGGTGTGGCGATAGCAATCAACGGCAAGATCACATCGCATTTTTTCACATGGTATTCAATCCATTCGCGATGGATGGCAATATCACCTTCATGAAAGAAGAAGTTGGGTTTATTACTAAAACGCTGAATAGCGTTATTATTTAAATCCAAACCATGCACTTCATATTGCCCGTTTTGTAACAAGCGTTCCGTCAGGGCATTGCCGATAAAGCCATTCACGCCTAGAATCAGCACACGGATCTTCTTGGCGGTGGCACCAGATGAAACGGCGGCACCTAATCGAATACCCGCCACTAAATTCAGTTGCTGCGCCAGTTGTGTCCCTGGCATAAAGATATCACCTTCGATCTGTGCGAACTTCACCGTGAGCGCACCTGTGCCACAGGCAATGACCAAGGGAGCTACGGACATTACCGTACCCGGTTGTTTGGCGTGTTTAAACTTATCATCCGCGCTGGTTTCCCAGATGCGTATTTTACCCAGACCACGTTGGGTGAACGCACCGGGATACGGGCGCGTCACGGCACGAACTAAATTATGTAAAGTACTGGCGGGTTTGTTCCAATCTATTGCACCATCGGCCGCAGTACGCCGCCCGAAATAAGTGGCCTGAGAATGATCTTGTGGTGTACGCGGCGCCTTGCCGGTTTTAATCGCGGGCAGGATTTCATCGAGCAGCATTGCGGCGGCGGCCACGACTTTTTCATTGAGCGTTTTCGCCGTGTCCTGTGCATCAATGGTGACGCCACGCGTTGCGACAATATCACCGTCATCGGCACGCGGCGTCATATGATGCAAAGTAACGCCGGTTTGCGACTCGCCATTAACCAGCGCCCAGTTAATCGGCGCACGGCCACGGTATTTAGGTAATAGCGAACCGTGCAGATTAAAACATCCGGCCTTGGGAATATCCAGGATGGCCTGGCTGAGTAGATCGCGGTAATAAAATGAAAACAAAATCTCAGGTTGAAATGCGCGAATCTTGTCGAGCCACAGGGGGTGATTGATATCATTCGGTGAAAATACCGGGATACCGTGCCGTGCCGCCAATTCCGCGACCGACTGGAACCAAAGATTCTCCTTCGGATCATCACTATAGGTAAATACCGCCTTGATATCGAAACCGTTACGTAATAACGCCTCAATACCTGCGCAACCCATATTGTGATAAGCGGCAACAATCGTTTTCATTTTAATTTCCAGTAGTTATCAAATGTTTTTTAAATTGGATCAGCTAACCTTGGTTTCACCGATCACTTCGCGCACAAAATACCGTGGTCTCGCCCGCACATCGGTATAAATGCGACCGATATACTCGCCCAACAAACCTAAGCCCAATAACTGGGCGCCAACAAATACAAATAGCACCGCGAAAATGGTAAACATGCCTTGCCCCGCCCATTCCGCGCCATAGAAGAGACGCACAACGATCAGCAGCACACTGAATAAAAAACCCAACAATGCAAAACTGCCGCCTAAGATACTCAGCAAACGTAGCGGAAAGGTGGTCATGCTGGTCAGCAGATCAAACTGCAAATTAATTAATTTCCAGACGTTATATTTGGAATCCCCTTTGCCGCGTCCCGCGTGTTCCACCTTCACCTCTGCCGTGCGATTCGCAAAGGAATTGGCCAGCACCGGGATAAAGGTACTGCGCTCATGGCACTGCAACATCGCATCCACTATCGAGCGGTGATAGGCGCGCAACATACAGCCGTAATCGTGCATCATCACGCCGGTGGCGCTGCGCACCGCCTTGTTAACGAGTTGCGAGGCAATGCGGCGAAACAAGGAGTCTTGTCGTTGCTGGCGGATACTACCCACGACCTGACAACCGGCTTCCATCGGCACCAATAACTTGGGGATTTCTTCCGGTGGATTTTGCAAGTCTGCATCCAGGGTCACCACTACCTCACCCCGCGACTGCGAAAACCCGGCCATGATCGCCGCATGCTGGCCGTAATTGCGATTGAGGAATACGCCAACAATATGTTTATCTATATCTTGCGCGGCGCGACGAATGATATCAACGGAACGATCCCGACTACCATCATCCACCAGAATAATTTCAAACGACTTATTTAAGGAGTTGCAGGTCTTGACACAACGCGCCAGCAG
>JANNJI010000101.1:0-5513 GCA_031405795.1 Gammaproteobacteria bacterium | reverse complement strand
ATATAAAGGCCGTATTACCCGTGTCGAACCCAGTCTAGAAGCTGCCTTTATTGACTATGGTGCAGAGCGCCATGGTTTTTTACCTCTCAAAGAAATATCACGGGTTTACTTTGATCCGAGTGTTGATCTCTCCCAAGGGCGGGTCAATATAAAAGAGGTACTCAGAGAAGGTCAGGAAATTGTTGTTCAAATTGGTAAAGAAGAACGTGGTAATAAAGGCGCTGCATTAACCACCTTTATCAGTCTTGCTGGCCGCTATCTGGTGCTAATGCCGAATAACCCCCGTGCTGGTGGCGTGTCCCGACGCATTGAAGGGGATGACCGCACCGAGGCGCGCGACACACTCAGTGCACTGAACATTCCAGCCGACATGGGTATTATTTTACGCACTGCCGGGGTGGGGAAAAGCACCGAAGAACTGCAATGGGATTTGGACTATTTATTAAAGGTGTGGACCGCCATTGAAACTGCTTCCCAGCAGCGTGTGGCACCCTTTCTCATTTACCAGGAAAGCAACCTGATTACCCGTGCCATCCGTGATTACTTCCGTAACGACATTAACGAAATCATAATTGATGAACCTGCTTTATTTCAACAGGCACGTCAGTTTGTTGAGCAGGTGATGCCACAGTTTTTGCCTCGGGTAAAACAATATACCGATCCTGTCCCACTTTTTACTCGCTACCAAATTGAAACACAGATCGAAACTGCTTTTCAGCGCGAAGTGCGTTTACCTTCAGGCGGTATCTTGGTTATCGATCATACGGAAGCGCTGGTTTCTGTAGATATCAATTCCTCAAAAGCGACCAAGGGTGGTGACATCGAAGAGACCGCACTCATGACAAACCTGGAAGCCGCAGATGAACTTGCGCGCCAACTCCGGTTACGCGATATTGGCGGTTTGATTGTCATCGATTTTATCGACATGACCCCTTCGCGTAATCAACGTGAAGTGGAAAACCGTTTGCGTGACGCACTAAAACTGGATCGTGCACGGGTACAAATTGGTCGAATCTCACGTTTTGGTCTGCTGGAGATGTCACGGCAACGGTTGCGTCCTTCATTGGGTGAATCCAGCAGGGTGACCTGCCCGCGCTGCGATGGCCAAGGCTCGATCCGTGGAATTGAGTCTCTTGCCTTGGCGGTGCTGCGCATGATCGAAGAAGATGCAATGAAAGAAAACACATCGCGCGTGGTGGTACAACTGCCTGTTAATGTCGCCACTTTTTTGCTCAATGAGAAACGTGACAAACTCTCTGACATTGAAGAACGTCATGAGGTTGATATTGTTTTGGTCCCTAATATTCATATGGAGTCACCGCATTATCAGCTGGTACGCGTCCGTGAAAATGAATTAACCCCAGACGCTGAAAAACAGCTCAGTTATGAATTGGTTACCGCTCCGGAAGAAATTGAAGCCACTACCGCACTGGCTATTCCACAACCCAGCGAACAGCCTGCAGTAAAAAATATTCTACCCGATAATCCGCAGCCCCCCATGGCGCCCGAGGTAATAAGCAATCAACCGGGCTTGTTTGTTCGCCTGTGGCGCGTATTATTTGGTACAGGGGAGAAAAAGGTATTACCTGCTGCACCGCGCCAACACAAACCTCAACCGAATACACAACGCCGTCACCGCGAGCGTGAAAAGGGACAGGGACAGCACCGCAATCAGCCATCACGCAGGCCTCAAAGCCCTCCCCCTGCCGCGCAGCCACAACCAGCGCCGGTTGTGCAGGAAAAAATCGCGGTACAAGATGAGCAACAAGTACCATCGACCAATTTACAGAATCCGAATAATCGCCGTACTTCACGTCGGCCTAATCGGCGGCGACGTGGTGGACAACGCCAAAACCAATCTTCGTCGGAATCGGCGCAAACCACAACTACTCCTCGCTCACACGAGTTTGGTTCAGTACAACCGAATCAGGAATATGTAAGCAATGGCCGGTCACAGGCGGGTGAAGCTGATACGGCTCACGAGAGATTTGATCAACACGAACACAAACAGGGTAGTGACTCCCATCAAGCCTCGGTAAGGAACGACGAGCCACCGTCTAATTACAATAATGTTGCCCGCGAAACAGAACAGACCAGTACATATCATAGTGCGACAACGGTTCAACCCGCGCATGACCACTGGGAAGATAACAAGCCCGCCGCAGACGCCAATTTCCATGAGGCGGCGCAAGCCAAAAAGCATGATATCCCACCCACATCACATTCTTAGCGAGATCATGGTGTGATAAAGTGTAAAAAACGGGGCTTTGGCCCCGTTTTTTTTCGCTGGCATCCGCTGAATTGAGCGTCTTCTCTCATCAAGAAATCACCTTACCGTCCGCTATTATTACCAAGTAAATATACAATGGGTAAATTTCCATGTCACAAACTGGGTTGGTTATTGGACTATTTGGTATTGTTACCGCCGTATATGCAAGTAGTGATAGCACCACCGTCACACCCTACTTTGAAATTGCTGCGCCCTTTGTTGTGAATATTCAAGGTGACTCGTCCATTAATTTCCTACAGGTAAATGCACAGCTCCGTGTGACGAAACCCGAGGTCAAAGGCAAGCTCACCTTGCATTTGCCCGCGATTCAACACGTTATGATCATGATTCTCAGTGAACAAAATACGAAAAGCCTCCGCAGCCTGGAAGGCAAACAACGTTTGCGTGATGACACGGTGAAAGAAATACAGACATTGTTGACCAAGGAAATTGGTGAACCTGCCGTTGAGGAAGTATATTTTACTGCGTTTGTGATCCAGTAACTGACGCTAAAAAACGTTGCTGAATATCCGTTAACAGCCCACGCGACGCTGTCTCAACCAAATCAAAGACATGATCAAAGCCTCTCTGACCGCCATAATAAGGATCGGGAACTTCCGTATCACCGAGGTGTTGCGCAAAATCCATAAAGAGATGCACTCGCTCATGGTGGCGGGGCGGACAAAGCTCAAGTATACGACTCAAATTCTCGTTATCCATGGCCAGCACATAATGAAACTCATCGAAATCGACACCTGTCACCTTGCGCGCACGCAGATCACTGATATCGATGCCCCGCTTTACTGCGGTCGATTGTGCACGCCGATCGGGAGGTTCACCAATGTGGTAGGCATGGGTGCCTGCTGAATCAGTTTGGATCCGCTGTGCCAAACCTTCTTGCCGAATTAAATGGCGAAACACCCCTTCTGCGGTGGGTGAGCGACAGATATTACCCATACACACAAATAAGACGCGTACCATGTCTTGCATAAATAACTCTTGGTTAATGACGGTTACGTAATAGTGATTCGACCACGCGTAGTTCCTCTTCGGTATCAACACCGGGTCCGGGGATCACATTTGCCTCGGCAATGGCGATAGTGTCACCATGCCATAACACACGCAGTTGTTCCAGATTTTCCAACTGTTCATAACAACTTGGCTGCTGATGGACATACTCTTTTATATACCCTGCCCGATACGCATACAATCCAATATGGCGTTGATACACACCTTGTTTTAAAGCACGGGTAAGTAATTGTGCGTCGCTATCACGTTGGAAAGGAATCATTGCGCGGCTAAAATATATAGCATAACCCAGGGCATTGGACACCACCTTAACGATGTTAGGATTGGATAATTCACTGGCATCATGTAAGGGTGCCGATAATGTTGCCACTTTCGTACCAGCATAACTTTCTAACAAAGCGGCAACTTGCATGACACACGCGGCCGGCATTAGCGGCTCATCACCTTGCAGGTTGACGACAATGGTGTCGTCAGGGATACGGTATTGCTCAATTACTTCTGCAATACGCTGGGTACCGGAGATGTGATTAGTAGCTGTCATACAAACTTCAGGTGCAAATGTACGCGCAATACTGGCAATGCGTTCGTCATCCGTCGCTATAATAATTTTGCTGGCGGATGTCCGCTGTGCGCATTCATACACGTGTTGTAACAAAGGCTTGCCAGCGAGCAATCTTAGCGGTTTCCCCGGCAGTCGTGTGGATTGGTATCGTGCCGGAATAATAATAACAAATGACACTAGGGTACTTCCTCATCCGCAGGGAGCTGACGGGCCTCTTCTTCAAGCATCACCGGTATGTCATCACGAATAGGATAGGCAAGGCGATCCGCTCTGCAAATGAGTTCGCTGGCATCTTTGTGGTATACCAGCGGACCTTTGCAGAGTGGACACGCCAAAATATCAAGTATCTTTTTGTCCATGTCGACTCTCCATTAAACTTAATATCTTCATACCAAACTCACCCGGCATATCCACTGAAATAGGCACGTACCACCAATTTGTTTGTGCAAAGCGTTCACATTTGACTGCATCTTTCTCTGTCATCATCAATACCTCTGACGCTGGGAAATTCAGTTCGTTGCGCTGAAAATAATGATGATCAGGAAATGCTTTCGATATTAGACGAATTCCATGCACACGTAAAAAATTGAAAAATCGATCTGGATTACCAATGCCTGCTATAGCGGTAACCTGTGCGGGTTTGAATTCAGCCAACGCCCTTTCTTCGCGATTACACAGATTTATCGCCGTGTCGCCGACATAACGCATGGCGTATTCTTCTTGCACCGCCGATCCATTAGTCACGATAAAATCGACGTTTTGCAAACGGCTCTTGCACTCGCGCAGCGGGCCTGCGGGCAGGCAAAAACCATTACCAAGACGCCGTACCCCGTCAATGACGGCAATTTCAATTGTGCGTTCCAAGGCATAATGTTGCAAACCATCATCACTGATGATCACATCTATCGAGGCATGTTTAAGCAATGCATTTGCAGCCGCCGCACGATCCGGACCTACCGCCATCGGACAATGTGTACGCCGGGCGATCACCAGCGCTTCATCACCCACCATGACAGGATCAGCATCGGGCCTCACTTGCTGCGGCCATTGGCGTGCATTACCAGCATAACCACGGCTAATAATGCCCGGTTTAAAACCCGCTTGTTTTAAATAATTTGCTAACCATATCACCAAGGGTGTTTTTCCCGTGCCTCCCACGGTGATATTACCAACAATAATAACGGGTATAGGCAGCCGTGTGGCCTTTAATATTGACAGCCGATACATAACACGGCGTATTACCACTATCCCGATGTACACCCAGGATATTGGCCGCAGGAACAGGGTTAACCCGGATTTTGTATACCAGGATTGCTCAAGCACATTGGCAATAGATTGACGAAGTTTTTTCACGGGGTTATTCACTGGGTGTTATTTGTTTGCCGGAAAACTGCAGTCGATGCAAATGTGCGTATGTACCACCATGACTTAACAGTTCGACATGACTACCAACTTCCACAATATGACCTTCCTGTAACACGACAATTTTATCGACTTTTTCTATCGTCGATAGCCGGTGTGCAATAATCAGACTGGTACGATGCTTCATTAACTCGTCCAGAGCTGCTTGAATATGCCGTTCCGACTCGCTATCCAACGCGGAAGTTGCTTCATCCAGAATTAAAATTGGCGCATCCTTTAGTATTGCACGTG
>JANNJI010000100.1:0-2222 GCA_031405795.1 Gammaproteobacteria bacterium | reverse complement strand
ATCGCATTCTGTGTTTCATAGCGCCGCTGGCTATTTCTGTGCAACCATTGATTCAGTGCCGAGAGGATTTTTTGCACCGAGGTCTTAACTGTCCAACTCTCCGGTGTACTGAAGTAATCAGCTAAGAATCCTTTGATGGCGGCATGACTTGCCTCACGACCGGCCTCACTGCCACTGACACCGTCAGCCAGAGCAATAACAATACCTTTTGTTGTCACCAATGGTTCATCGGGTATTTCAATGGCATAACAATCCTGGTTTTCCGGTTTAATTCCGGCAGAACTGGCCTGACCAAAAGATATTGCAAGTTGTGCATTCATGTGACTAGTTTGACTGACAAATCAGGCAACCTCAATCATTTGCACTGTACCGTCGGGCAATACTTCTGCCATGTGACCTTTAGGTTCATCAAAAAAAATAGCTACTGCGATTAACGTCAGCAAGGCACTAGCTGCAATCACCAGGAAAAACACTGATGGTGCTACAAAGGACAACACAGTTAAATATAATACGCCACCAATATTTCCATAAGCACCAGCCATGCCGGCAATTTGCCCCGTCAAACGGCGTTTAATCAGCGGCACAGCGGCAAATACCGCGCCACAACCTGCTTGCACGAATAACGAACATAATACTGTCACTAAAACGGCAAGTGCTAATGGCCAACCTGAATTGATCTGACTCATCACTATATAACCAACCATAATCCCGAATAAGATGATTAACAGGGTTTTCTTCCTGCCACGTTTATCACTTATGAGTCCACCAAACGGCCGAGCGAATAGATTGGCAATGGCAAAACTGCCACCCAGTAATCCGGCAAGTACAATGGACAGACCAAAGGTATCGGTAAAATAAAGTGGTAACATGGAGACAACCGCAAGTTCTGAACCAAACGCCACCAGATAGGAGATATTTAATATGGCGACCTGTTTAAACGCATAACGATCGATGTCTGGTACTGTGCTATACAATACATGTTTATTGATTTGATAAATTCGAATGGTTTGAAAAATAAATAATCCGGCTAATAATCCATCTATACCGTATACGATCACATTATTTAGCATGCCTAATTGGGTCGGCCCCAGCTTCCAGGCAAGGGTGGCAAGTGCAGCGTACATCGGGATATTCATCACCAGATAGAGAATCAAGTCTTGTCGTGATGAAACCTCCATGCCACCGCTACGCTTTGGTTTAAAATAGGTCGAACCTTTTGGCGTATCCGAAACAGAGAAAAAATAAATAATGGAATAAATTAATGTGAGCAAACCGGTTGTTGCTATTGCGTAACGCCACCCCTCGGCGCCACCATATAAATAGGCAAGTGTCGGCAAAGTCAAAGCGGCTGCCGCAGAACCGAAATTTCCCCAGCCGCCATAAATGCCTTCGGCCAAACCGATTTGTTTTGCGGGAAACCATTCCCCGACCATGCGAATACCAATGACAAAGCCCGCACCGACAAAGCCGAGCAAAAATCGCATGAGTGCGAGGCGTTCAAAGGTGTCGGCAAAGGCAAAACCGAAACAGAGAAAGCTGGAAGAAAACAATAATAATGAGTAGATTCGCCGTGGGCCAAAGGCATCGACCAGCATGCCAATAATGATGCGTGCCGGTATGGTGAGCGCTACATTGAGGATTAACAGCGTTTTGACTTGTTGATCGGTAAGATGCAGTGTATCGCGTATCGCGACCAGCAACGGCGCATGGTTAAACCAGACAAAGAAAGTGAGAAAAAACGCGAACCAGGTTAAATGCAGAATTCGCATGTTCCCGGCAAACGACCATAATTTTAGTTTTGTATCACTACCTGTCATGAACATGCTGATGCTCCCACTTAAATTTTAATTGCCTTGCACTGGCAAACATTGTGCCAAAATGACAACACCCTGTTTGCTAAGGCATATTTCGGATCAGTCGTGGTGTGTGAATACATTCGCGCCCAAACATAGCGCAAAAAACGCCTCACTTTTCGACATATCATCCAAAGTTGTGCAGAAGGAATCTGCGCAACACCAATAATGCCCCCATCGGCAGCGGCTGCACGGAATTGGAATCCGGAAAAAGGTAAATCGCAACATTCTCCAGGCGAGGGCGACATTAAAGTGTATAAGAGGCAACCGTGTTGACAATGAGCAAAACACCTTGTATGTTCTTTTTCATGTGTAAATAATAATGATAAACTCATTAATTTTGATCCGGGTTTTGTGGCAGCAGTCAGC
>JANNJI010000099.1:0-1048 GCA_031405795.1 Gammaproteobacteria bacterium | reverse complement strand
CAAAGGTTTCCCGTGTGATCAAAATGCATGTGCGAAGGCGCGTTTATCATCGAACCGCCGTTCTTCACTCTGCAAACTACGAAACGCCCAGGTCGCGCCTAAACCCAGGCGTAACAATGACTGGCTTTGGCGTATCGCCGCATCATACCGCGCGGTAAACGGCAGGTAGCTGATCGGCGATCTGCCGGTATCCGCGCCCTGCAGCACGATCGTTTCCGAAAAATCCTTGTAATCGGCGCCGAATGACAAGCTATGAAATAATTCCGGCGAACGCGCCAGATTCACACTGGCACGCACGCCGATGATACTGCCGTCACCCACCACGGTGAAATCCTTGCCGGCGGCCACCGCGCTGTCGGATTTGACCGCATACAGGGTCAAGCGCTCGTTGTCGTCACTCACCGGCAAGGAATAGGACACCACATAAAATTTTACCTCACTGGTGTTTTCGGGCGAGGTTTGAAACTGTAGCGCTAAGGAATGCTGCGCCTGCCACAGGTTATCGTAATTGAGCGCGGCCGATGCGCGGCTTTGTGTTGTCGTGGCGGAGCTGCGGTTGTTTGCCTCCAGCTTGCCGTGCAACGGCGCTTGATCCTTCACTTTTAATTCCACGTCCAGCGTGCCAGGCTCACGCCCGGCCTTCATCACCGGTACCACGCTGCGATCACCGGTGATCGTATTGAGTCGTTCCAGTTCCGCTTGTATTTCGGGAAGGTGTGGCACCTTGCCCTGCGCCAACGAGGGTAAGGCCAGACGAATGTCACGCGGTGAATAATACTGCGAACCGCTGACCTTGATCCGGCCGATCTTGGCCTCGGTGACAAGCAGCCGCACGATGCCGTGTTTAATTTCCTGCTCGGGGATACTGACGATACCGGTGGGGTAACCTGCGTCTTTGTACGCCTGCTCCAGTGCCAGCTCCAGTGCCAGCCGCGCCTTCTCGACATCTTGCAATGTCTTATGCGTCCCCATGAAGGGATACAGCACTAACTCGATGTTGCCAGCCGGTAACAGGGTTGCGCCCTGGACACGAAATTCGAGAATATCA
>JANNJI010000098.1:0-5155 GCA_031405795.1 Gammaproteobacteria bacterium | reverse complement strand
CTGGCACGGTAGGCATAACCGTTCTTTTCCAGTGTCGCAATCATGTCGATGATTTGGGTGATGTACTGCGTTGCACGTGGCTCCGCATTGGGGGCGAAAATACCCAATTGCGCTGAATCCTCGTGCATGGCATCGATAAAGCGGCTGGTAAGCACATCAATGGATTCGTGATTCTGGTTGGCGCGTGTGATGATTTTGTCATCAATATCGGTGATGTTGCGCACGTACTCTACCTGCGCTTTGCCATAGATATGACAAAGAAAACGATATACCACATCAAATACCACCATGACACGCGCATGGCCGATATGGCAAAAGTCATAAACCGTCATACCACAGACGTACATGCGTACCCGCTTGGGATCCAGCGGGGTAAACGGTGCCTTCTGCCGCGTTAAGCTATTGTAGATATGCAACATGCGAGATATCGAACCCTTGGTTTTGTCTGCCCAATAGAGTAATGGAAATTCCTGCCTTGCACAAAGCCTACCGCCTCGCGCAAAATAGCCCCTCGTTATTTTGAACTCAAGGAACCCCTTCATGTCTTCACGCATCGTTAAATTTTGCTTCGTTACCCTATTCACCTGGCTGGCGTTTACCCAGCCGGTCGCAGCGGAACCCAACCCCCAGATCAAGATCCAGACCAATCAGGGCGAGATTGTTCTCGAACTCTATCCAGCCAAGGCACCCAAAACCGTCGCGAACTTTTTGCAGTACGTGGATGAAGGCTTTTATAGCAATACCATTTTTCATCGTGTGATCGAAAACTTCATGATCCAAGGTGGCGGTTTTACGCCCGACTATAACCGCAAAGAAACACATGCAGCGATCATCAATGAAGCGAATAACGGTTTGAAAAATGATCGCGGTACTGTGGCGATGGCACGCACCCCGGAACCCCACTCCGCCTCCGCACAATTCTTCATCAACGTCACCAATAACGAAGCCTTAAACCATACTGCACAAACACCTGATGGTTGGGGCTATTGTGTCTTTGGCAAAGTCATTAAAGGCATGGACATTGTCGACAACATTCGCAAGCTACCCACTGGAGCCGCTGGGATTTTCTCGTCCGGTGTACCGCGCACACCGGTCATCATCACCGCTGTGACTCGCTTGAACTCCACCGCTCCCGCTGCAAAAAAGAAAGGTAATTAATCATGATCCGCATACACACCAATCACGGCATTATTGAGCTGGAACTTGACGCGAAAAAAGCCCCCATCACCGTCGAAAATTTCCTGCAATACGTCAACGACGGTTTTTTTAACGGCACGATATTTCATCGAGTGATTAAAAATTTCATGATTCAAGGCGGCGGGTTAACACCGGATATGAAAACCAAATCGACCCGCGCATCGATAAAAAATGAGGCAGACAATGGTCTGAAAAACGAACGTGGTAGCATTGCCATGGCACGCACGTCCGATCCTGACTCGGCGACGGCACAATTTTTTATCAATGTCGTGGATAACGCCTTCCTCAATTACCGCTCGTCCACTACCGATGGCTGGGGTTACTGTGTATTTGGCCGTGTCAGCAACGGCATGGACGTGGTTGATGCTATTCGCGCCGTCGCCACTACCACACGCAATAACCACCAGGATGTGCCAGGCACAGATGTCGTGATCGAAAAAATGGAAGTGGTATAAGTTTTACATTAATGCACGGTGATGACCACATTATTCATTTCAGACCTGCACCTCAGTGGCGAACACCCACACCTGACCGCACTGTTGGAATATTTCGTTGATCAGCTGACGGATAATGCACAAGCCGTTTATATCCTCGGCGATTTGTTTGAAGTGTGGTTAGGTGATGATATGGTCTTGCCGGACTATCAACCGGCGATAGCCGCTATCCTGCGGCTGACCGCACGCAACATCCCGGTATACGTCATGCATGGCAACCGTGATTTTCTGTTGCGTAAACATTTCTGCGTCAGTACCGGCGCAACATTGTTAGCAGAACCGGCGATCATTACTCTTAACGGTACACCAACATTGTTGTTACATGGCGACACACTATGTACTGATGATCTTCGCTATCAACAACTTCGTCAGCTGGTGCGTGATCCACACTTTCAATCACAGTTTCTGGCTAAAACCCCGGCGGAACGAATAGCACAGGCGCGGCAGTACCGTGAAATGAGTAAGGCGGAAACCAGCAATAAGTCCAGTGATATCATGGATGTAAATCAAACAACGGTTGAAGAAATCATGCGTAAATATCATGTTACACAGTTGATTCATGGTCACACCCACCGCCCGGCTGTGCACCAATTCAATCTTGATGGCCAGCCAATGACTCGGTATGTATTAAGTGATTGGGGGCAACGCGGTAGCTATTTAATGTGTAATGACAACGGCTGTGAGTTGAAATTTTTTACCTTATAGACAAGTCTTCACCTCATCACGGCGCATCTGCCGGTGCTGCGCCTGACTCGATGATTTGACGCTTATTGGTGTCGACCAAGCCATCGCGCATTTGTTGTGCGGTATAACTGAAATAGTCTTTCGGCACAGTAAATAATGCAGCAGGCGTCGCAATATTTTCCTTATAGTCGTACAGTGTCCGACTGTAACCATCGGGCCGCCACTCTTTGATCGGAAAACCGTGTAACAAGTGACGTGTCGGCGAGAACATGCTCCTGCTGATATCGCAGGGTTTATGCATATCCGCAGGCAGCAGATAAAACGTACTGGCGCTGTCATCAGCGAGGATGTTGTAAAATTCAATCAGACTCTTCACCACTTCTGGCAGTAGCCCGTCAACACTGATCACATTACTGCATAACTCATTATTAGTCAGGTATTGGCGATGATACGGCACAGTATTGTTGATCTTCGGCGCATCACTCAACGCCCCCAAATCCTTGACGGTGTGCGTCAGCGGAAAAGGCGATTGTAACTCATTGGCTTTTGCCTGAATCTGCATTACCGTTTTATTTTCTTTATTCACATTATGAATGATCCTTTTCCTGCGATCATAGACGACGTAGTTCGTCGACGAATCACCTTCATCAATACGCAGAAAACTCGCACTGACAATCAATCGTGTTACATAAGGATCGATACCTGTCTCTTGCTCAACAAAATTAACCTGCTGGCCAGTCTCGCTCGATTGGCAACTCAGGATCAACCACGGCAAGATAAACAAAACTATTGTGCGTAGATATCTCTTCATCCGTTCACCTGTTGAAAATAGTGTAATTCTGCCTCGCGAAAACCCGCTTGCCGACGAATTGTCAGATCAAACGGGCCATGTAACTCACCGCGATAAAATTGTTGTATCAGTGATTGAAACGCCGCCAGTGGCTCAAGCTTGCGCATTTCACACAAATAATAAAACCAGCGATTCCCAATCGCAACATGTCCAATTTCATCCCGCAATATAATTTGCAAAATTGCCACGCCTTCCAATGCATTGGCTTTTTTCAGTTTCTCAATCATTCCTGGCGCAACATCTAAGCCATGTGCTTCCTGTACGCGCGGTACCAACGCCATGCGTGCTAAAGGGTCGTGATCCGTGTCCAGCGCCACCTCCCATAAACTCATATGGGCGGAGAAGTCACCATAGTTATGACCCAGTGTTTGCAGGTGTGCGGCTAATAAACCAAAATGATACGCTTCTTCCACCGCCACGTGAATCCAATCAGTATAGAATTCTTCCGGTAACTGTCTGAATCGATATACCGCATCCAGCGCCAGATTAATCGCGTTAAATTCGATATGGCACAATGCGTGAATAAATGCGGCATAGCCGTGTGAGGTGGATAATTTTCTACGTGCCAATTTTTTTGGCGCAACCAATTCCAATTGAGCCGGATAACCGGGGGTTAAAACACGTTGAATCGTGCCGTTATCTGCACATGGCAGTTCACGTCCCAGCCACCGCCGTTGTAGTTCATTGGTCAAAGTAATTTTGTCTGGTGGATTTGCCTCGAATAATGCTTGCAGGGCGATTTCGTGTACGGAAGTTATGGCCACGGATTGAGAGGAAGTGAGCGTCATCGCGGCATTGTAACAAATTCAGAGGGATGAATTTGCCACCGAAGAAGATTTGATCGCAATTACCAGATCCATCACATTCGTGCCAGTTGGACCCGTATCAATCAAATCACCACTGAGCTGCAGAAACGTGCCTGCGTCGGCACGCTGTAATGCATCACGGGCATCCATGCCTGCATCGGCACCACGCCAACATGTTTGTCCATCGACTATTGCACCGGCAATCTGTGTTGGCCCATCGGTGCCATCGGTACCCGCCGCCAACAGCACCACGTCCTGCTCATCGATCAAGGCCAGCGCAGCGGACAATGCCAGACTCTGACAACGACCACCGTGTCCCGGCTGCGCCGGTAAACTCACGACGGTTTCACCGCCGTATAGATAAATCCCCTCTTCACCCTCCTGCAACTGACGTGCAATGGTTGCACCTGCCAGCAACGCATCACCGGTTAACTCGCTATTGCAGCGCAGTGTATACCCGAATTGATGCACCCGTTGCGCAATGGCATGACGTGCTTGTGCATTATTCGCCACCATGCGTGTGGTGATGTGATGAAAACAGGCATCATCACAGTACGGTTTGCTAGGCGCATGGTGTTGCATCTGTTGAATCCAGAGTGGTAACTCAAGGTCATTGTGTTGCTCCGTTGAATCATCGGGCAGCAATAATCCCGAGCCGATGTCAGCCCAGTGATCACCGGGCACATCGGAAATCACAAACTGCAACACCCGATGTGGCTGTGTCCGCCACGCAAGCCGACCCGCCTTGATACATGACACGGATTTACGTATACGATTCACTACATCAATCGGCAAGCCCCCGGCTAACAACCATTGATTCAAGCGCCGCAGATCATCGAGATGGACGCCAGCCGGTAATACCTCCACCAGGGCAGAGCTACCGCCTGATATCAACACGAGCAACGCTGCACCATCGGGTGCATCACGCAAAAACTGCAACATCGCCTCGCCTGCTTGCAGACTGCGTGCATCAGGATAGGGATGCCCAGCTTCCATACAGTGAATAAATTTGGGTGGCTGCGACCACAAGTTGCAATGCGCCTCTTTGCTTATCACCAAGCCACGGGCAATCTTGTCACCCAGCACATCAACGGCACCCTGTGCCATACGCGGGGCGGCTTTGC
>JANNJI010000097.1:0-3006 GCA_031405795.1 Gammaproteobacteria bacterium | reverse complement strand
TTATTTGCTTTACACCCCATTTAGCCAAAGGTGTACGGCGATGCTTGCGGCATAGCCCAGTGCGATCGCCCAGGTCCAACGTAAATGCGCAAAGAAGGTGTAGACGCCGCGGGCCTGTCCCATTAACGCGACCCCGGCGGCGGAACCAATGGATAACAGCGAACCACCCACACCCGCAGTCAGGGTGACCAATAACCATTGATTGTGCGACATCTCCTGATTCATATTGAGCACGGCATACATGACCGGGATGTTATCAATAACGGCAGAAATTAGTCCGATTATCACATTGGCCCACGTGGCGCTGAGGTTGCCATACAAGAGGCTGGAGGCTTGCGCCAGATAACCCAGCGCACCCAAACCGCCGACGCACAACACCACACCATAAAAGAATAATAAGGTATCCCATTCAACACGTTTTATACTGATAAAAATATCAAAGGGGCGGTGACGCGGCTTGTAATATTTGTCGAGTATTCCTTTTTCTATCTCTAATTCCACGGGCACCTGCCATTCATCACGCGGAAATTTGATCTCGGCGCGGCGCAGGAAATAACCATACACATTTAACAGACCCAATCCTGTCATCATGCCCAACACGGGAGGTAAGTGGAGAAATTGATGGATAGCAACAGTCATGGCAATGGTCACTACAAATAATGCCATCACCACATAGCCACCGGGTAAGACCGTAATGATCTCCTGCGTGACACGTGGCCGTGTTTTCGGAACGACAAATGACATACATAGCGCCGGGATCAGCCAATTGATCAGAGAGGGCAGGAATAATGCGAAAAATTCAAAAAATTTAACTTTTTCTTTTTGCCAGACCATTAAGGTCGTGATGTCGCCAAAGGGTGTAAAGGCACCCCCGGCATTGGCGGCGACCACGACATTGATACAAGCCACCACCAGGAATTTACGATTGTCACCCGCCACGGTGGTGACAACGGCGCACATCAGCAATGCCGTCGTTAAATTATCGGCTACGGGGGATATAAAGAAGGCCAATAGGCCGGTTAGCCAAAAAATTTGCCGTAATGAATACTCACGGGCAATTAACCAGGTGCACAATGCGAGAAAAACCCGGCGCTCCTGTAACGTATTGATATAAATCATTGCTGCCAGCAAGAACAACATGAGTTCTGCGAACTCGAGCAGGTTAGCGCGAAATAAATGTTCTGCGGTTTGCGGCTTGCCCTGAGCGAGATAGGCCAGGGCAACCACCACCCAAATAATCCCGGCGGCAATGATGACCGGCTTGGATTTGCGTAGGTGTAAGAATTCTTCACTAATGACAAACATATAAGCCAGGACAAAAATCACCAGCGCCACGGTGCCATAGAGACTCTGCGTCAGGTCAAGGGCATCGGTGTTGGTGGAGGCCAGGGCGATAACCGGCAGCAATAGCAGGCCTATCAAGGTAAATACACGATTTTTTCCAGACATGATGACCTCAATGAAGGTACAACGCGGGGCGCGATTAAATAACTACTGGAGCTGAAAGTATCATACAAAACATAGTGTTACAATAAACTCGCGGTTATTTGGATATCTCATGTAATTAAATGGAGATATAGTTAAAGTTTGGTGGAAATTGGCCGAAAACCAATACAAGTTAGGTTATGTTGTCTCCGTGAGTGGAGGCTTCATGATGATTCCTCCCCCTGCGCAGCGATGCGCAACACACCCTTGCCCTGCTTTATGCAGGGCGTTTTTTTTCTGGGACCGTCATGTCTGACATCTGGCGTGATGACCAGGATAAAATAATTCGCCATCTGGTTGTTCAAAGCGCTGGGTTTCCGCGTGTAACGCCATGCGACAGGTTATTCATTGAGTTGCCGTGTGGATAATTTTTGCAAAATGATGTAATTCCGGGTTAAACGGCAGTCGCGATGAGTTTGGTTGTAACCGGATGGTGGACCAGACTTTGACTAACTCTAACAAGGTGCGCGCTGAGCGTGTTAATTCCGGCAAACCCATGGTTTCGGCTGAACCCGCCATGCTGTGCAACAAATGATACAGCTGTGCATAGCGCGTTTCGTCCCAACCCTGATCTTGTAAATAACGCCAGGCTGTTTCAATCTGGCGCAGTTTCTCGGGCAATGTGGCGCGGTACGAGGTTGAAATGGCGGCGAGTTGCTCTGCAATTTCCTGTGCTTTGTTGGTCATAAACAAATCCTAGTTGGGTTTGAGCCGTGTTTGTGCCTGCGCGTTGAGGGATAGTAACGCTTTTTCCATGGCCAGACGCTGCGGTTCCAAGTCATCGCTGTGTATGCCTTTGGCCACAGCATGGGGCTGACCGACACAAATTGCGATACGGGCGAAGGGCTTGGGAATAATAAACTGATCCCAGGAACGTAATTGCCAAAAACGATCAGCGCTATAACTAAGCGGCAATAAAGGTGCCTGGGTAAATTGCGCCAATAAGATATCGCCGAGCTTGAAAACATGTAACGGTCCCTGTGGCCCATCGGACGTGGTGACGGGTGACACCCCTTGTTTGACCACAATCGTATACATATCGCGTAACGCCTGTGCACCAGCGCGGGTGGTTGAACCTCGAATCACCTGAGCACCCCACGACCGAGCGATCCTGGCCGGAACCTCGCCATCCACCGACGGGCTGATTAAAAAACCCAATTTAACCCCACGCCGGATAAAACGCCGCAGATATTGTGCGCAGACAAAGTGATGTTGGTGCCAATAACAGGGGATTAGTGGTTGTTTGGTGGCGATCACGGATTCCAGATTTTTCTCACCGCTGATAGGCACGATGCGATAGGTGCTCCACAGACCACGAAGGATCAATTTGAGCAAAGGCGTCAACAGGGTGTAGAGCAATTGGCGTTGGAAGGTCATGCGGCGCATATCATCATCCAAAAGGAGGTCTTATTTGTGTCTGTTGGTGAATGTTCAGCGGATCACAGCTGGTGTAAACTCACGCTCCTAGTTTGAACGATTCTATTTATTTGGGCAATCACAGCACCACAATGACTATTGTTG
>JANNJI010000096.1:0-4225 GCA_031405795.1 Gammaproteobacteria bacterium | reverse complement strand
TCACGTGTGCCATTCAATCCTCTCCTGGAAGAAGCGGCATTTTAGTCCGGCGGCGGAGGAAGCGGCCGCGCAAACGCCTATTGTGCAGTGTGTCATGCTTGTCCGGCACGGTGGACTCCATTAGGATTGCCGTCCCGGCTTTGGCCGCGACTGGAGGACAGGATGACGACGAAAAATTGGAGCCCGGCAAGCGCGCTGGCCGCGTTGGCGTTTTCCACATGCAGCCTGCTTTCGGCTGGCGCGATCGCGCAGACGGTGAAGATCGGGGTGGTCCTGCCGTACTCCGGCGTGGGCGCCGAGTTCGCCCAGCAGGTGGACCGGGGCATCCAGACGTTCATGAAGCTCAACCCGAACGCCTTCGGACCTTACAAAATCGAGATCGTGAAGCGCGATTCGAAGAATCCGAGCGGCGCGGAAGCGAGAACCGCGGTGCAGGAGCGCACATCGCCGGTGTTTCTATCCTGCTGAGTTTTGGTGTGCTGGCTGGCGCGGGCGGTGGTTTTACCTTCGCGCAAATGCGTGCAGCGGAATTGTCGGTGAGTTGGGCCTCGATTACCTTTGGGCTGGCCTTTTTTGGTTTTGGCATGAAGGCCGGTATGGTACCGCTGCATGCGTGGTTGCCTGAGGCGCACCCGGTGGCACCATCCCACATCTCAGCACTGATGAGCGGCGTGATGCTCAAGGTGGCGTTGTATGGATTGATCCGGCTGGTTTACGATCTGTTGGGCGCTATTCAGTGGGAATGGGGTTTGGTGATGTTATTGGTGGGTGCGGTGTCCACCTTGTTGGGGGTGTTGTATGCGATGCTCAGCAACAATCTCAAACGCCTGCTGGCCTATAGCTCGATTGAAAATGTCGGCATCATCCTTTCTGCATTAGGGTTATCACTGATTTTTATCGGTAACGATCAACAAGTACTGGGTGTGTTGGGTTTGATCGCGGCGCTGTATCACATCCTCGGTCATACGTTATTCAAAGGTTTACTGTTTCTGGGTGCCGGTGCGATTGCGCGTGCCACACACGAATATGATCTCAATAACATGGGCGGACTTATTCATCGTATGCCGCAAACTGCGGTGTGGATGTTGATCGGTTGCTTGGCCATTGCCGGACTGCCGCCGCTGACCGGCTTTGTTTCGGAGTGGCTGACCTTTCAAGTTGCGTTGCAGGCGCCGGTATTAAAAAGCGGCGTATTGCGCGCGTTGATCCCGGTAACAGCGGCGATGTTGGCCTTGTCGGTGGCGCTGGCCGCGGCGACATTTGTAAAAGTCTATGGCGTGGCTTTTCTGGGTCAGCCGCGTTCACGCAATGCACGTCATGCGCATGAAGTGCCGATAGGCATGCGTATTGGTATGGGGTTGTTGGCGATCTTGTGCGTATTATTTGGTATCTTGCCATCCACAACGATCAGCGTGATCGATGCCGTACCGCAATTGTTGCTGGGCGCCTCGCCACCGGACGCAACCACCAGTGGCTGGTTGTGGCTGACACCGATGTCCGCCGATGTTGCATCGTATTCCGCGCCGCTGGTGGCATTGGCGCTCGTCGTGGTGGGTGCATTGGTTTATCTGCTGCTGCGCGTACGCGCCGGGCGCATCCGTCGCGTTTATCCCTGGGAATGCGGTTATGGTGAGGTGAACGCACGCATGCAATACACGGCGACTGCCTTTGCACAGCCCATTCAACGTATCTTTGCGCCGGTGTGGGATCTCAACGAAGAAATTGTCGAGAAACGGCATGTGCAACAACCACAGCTGGTGGAGAGCATCCGTTATCAATTACAACGACAGGATAAGTCCTGGTCACGATTATATATGCCGATTGGGAAATTGGTACTCGGTGCGGCGCGCCGCATCGGCTATTTGCAAACCGGTAGTATTCATACCTATCTGGCCTATTCGTTCTTTACCTTGCTGTTTTTATTGTGGGTGGTGACATGATCGAATGGGGCGTAGCCATCGGCCAGTTAGTGCTATTTATTGCGGCGGCACCGTTGTTGGGTGGCTGGATCAAACGCGTCAAGTGTCACTTGCAAAATCGCGCGGCACCGTCGTTGCTGCAACCGTATCGTGACCTCGCCAAATTGTTTCGCAAACACAGCGTGATCGCCACTAATGCCTCCTGGTTGTTTCGCGCCACGCCGTATATCGTGTTTGGTGCCACCATTGTCACCGCTACTGTTGTACCGCTGCTGGCCCTGCCTTTACCTACCGCCGCTGTTGCTGACGTGATTGTGATGGTGGGTTTTCTCGCGCTGGCGCGTTTTTTTACGGCATTGGCAGGTATGGATATCGGAACTGCATTTGGCGGTATGGGTTCGTCACGCGAAATGATGATTGGTGCCTTGGCCGAACCGGTATTACTGATGACGGTGTTCACCGTGTCGATGTCAGCGGCGACAACCAATCTGTCCGAGGCGGTGGATTTCACCTTGCAAAGCGGCTTGGTGTTACGGCCCTCGTTTTTATTTGCGGCGCTGGGATTAATGATGGTCGCGGTGGCCGAGACCGGGCGTGTGCCCGTGGATAATCCGGCGACGCATTTGGAATTAACCATGGTGCATGAGGCGATGATCCTCGAATACAGTGGCAGGCATCTGGCATTGATCGAATGGGCAGCGAAGATAAAGCTCATGGTGTACATGGCGTTGATCGTCAATTTATTTTTACCCTGGGGCATTGCGACGGAGTTCACCACAACGGGTCTCGCGCAAGGATTAGTATTTACCACCGCCAAACTCGCGGTGTTGGGCGTGGTGCTGGTGGTGTGGGAAACGATCATGGCGAAGATGCGTGTGTTCCGTGTGCCGCAATACCTGGGGTTTGCCTTTGCGCTGGCCTTGCTGGGTATGCTCACCCACGTTGTGCTGGAAACCGGAGGCTGAGATGGATTTAACGCAACTGAGTCTCTACGAACAAGCCATCCTGATGTTTGCGTCGATGGTGTTATTCACCTCGTTTGCGATGTTGGCGCAATCGCGCATTGTGCCGCTGATTCATCTCTTTGCCTGGCAAGGGGCGCTGCTGTCGATTACTACCGCGTTGGTGGCGCTGGTCTCTGATCATCCGCATCTGTATGTGTCGGCAGCGATCACCTTGGTGCTCAAGGCATTTTTGATCCCATGGATGCTGCATCGACTGGCGGTACGCCTCAATATTCATCATGAAGTTGAAACGCTGCGTTATCCCTCGTTATTGTTGATTGCGGGCGGCGCCCTGGTGGTATTCAGTTATTCGGTGGTCGCGCCGGTGGTGCAACTGTCCACACTGACCACGCGCAATACCATTGCGGTGAGTCAGGCCGTGGTGTTGTTGGGGATGTTGTTGATGATTTTTCGCAAGAAGGCGATCACTCAAGTGATTGGCTTTATGTCGATTGAAAACGGTTTGTTTTTCGCAGCCGTCGTGGCGACCTACGGTATGCCGATGGTCGTGGAGCTGGGCATCGCCTTTGATGTGTTGGTGGCCGCAGTATTGTTTGGTGTATTTTTCTTTCAGATGCGCGAGTCGATCGATTCGCTGGACGTGGATCGGCTCAATCGCTTGCGCGAAACCGAGGAAACATTGCCACCGGAGGAGTTTCGCCGGTGACCGCATTATATTTAACACTAATAATGCCTCTGATCGGTATGTTCCTGTTTGCTGTGATCGCGCATAGGGCAGCGGTCGGCGGTACCGGTTCGCATGCTTAGCGGCCCCGGGCGCAATCCTGCTCGTCAGCGCGAAGGCAAGGCGATTCGATTTGTCCTCGCGGGACTTCGCGAATAAACTCTTCACCGGGGATACAGGCATCGAAACCGGGAGATGGCCATGCAAGGAAAGGACGGCGGTACGGCTCACGCACGGATGCGATGCTGGCTTAACACCCGGTGCGGTGTCGCTCGCGCCTGCCAGACAATACGGTCGAAATTTCGCGGCAGAAAGCCCTGTGGGGTGCTAATTCGTAAATATTAGCGTGGGTCGCCCTTGTCGTGCAGTCTTGCGCCCTATGGCGGGCGTGGCAGGTTTGCGTCCATGCGCGACCTAGCCGTCCCCGCAATTCATTTGCTCGTCACCCTCGCCCGCCTAGGCAGGCCGGGTGGTGTCCGTTCGGTCGTGGCCGAGTCGCTGTTGCTCAAACATCAGCTGCTGATCGGGAATCGGTCCCGGCGACGGGCGCCAAACCTGTCCTCGTTCGACCGCATCGTCCTGGGGTTGGTCACCCTGTTCGTGAAACCAAGACGCAT
>JANNJI010000095.1:0-4364 GCA_031405795.1 Gammaproteobacteria bacterium | reverse complement strand
CCGACCCTGGCGCCGTATCTGTTACCGCTGATTATGCCCGCCTTGAAACAACACTACCCCAAACTCAAATTATGGCTACACGAATATCAAACCACCGTGTTGTTGGATAAATTACACCGCGCCGAGTTGGATGTATTAATCCTTGCCTTACCGGTGGAGACCGATGAATTCGCTGAGTTAAATTTATTTGCAGAACCGTTTCAATTAGCGGTGCCCAAAACGGAACCGCTGGCCAGTCAAACCATGATTACCCTGGGTGATCTGAGTCGGCGTGAAATGTTGTTACTCGAAGAAGGACATTGTTTGCGTGGACAGGCCTTGGAGGTGTGTTTCATGGCGGGTGCCACGGAAAATAGCGGTTTCCATGCCTCAAGTCTGGAAACCCTGCGCCACATGGTCGGTGAAGGGATGGGCATGACCTTGATGCCGGAGCTGGCGGTGCCGGGCAAACGGAATAACAAAGACCCGATTCGTTATTTACGTTTCCGCAATCCACCACCGACGCGGCGCATCGGCATGTTGTATCGTCGCGGCAGTTATCGCGAGGCAGGATTTAAAAAAATACAGCAACTGATTCAACAAACCATGCCTGAGACGATACGTCGCGTAAAGTAAAGCCATCCCGCAATGAGGGTTAACTTATTCGTGGGCAATTTGTTTGTCGGTAAACAAATAATCCTTTAATTCTTTGGAAAATGTTGGATCTTTACGCCGGATCCATTCCAGTACCATCGCCGCATGTTCTTTCTCTTCATCACGGTTATGCGCCAGAATAGCCTTGAGTGCTTTGTCTTTACAGGCATCGACGCGCTGGTTGTACCAATCGATGGCTTCCAACTCTTCCATCAGCGAAACAATCGCCCGGTGCATATCGCGTGTCTGATCGGACAGTTCTGCAATGGGTTCATGATAACCTTCGTTTGCCATAGTGTTCTCCTTTATAGTGGTGACAGACAGTATCGCATAACACGATTCGTAGGATCTTAGTAACTACACACTAGCTGGAATACCCTGGCGTATTTTTTTCCACCCACCGTGTTTGCTTATTCGCTAAAGTTTCTTTTTTCCAGAACGGCGCGTGCGATTTGAGTTCTTCCATCAGGAAACGGTTGGCCTCGTACGCGGCGGCGCGATGCGCGGACCACACGGCAACCACCACAATCGGATCATCGGGGGTGATCTCACCAACGCGGTGCACGATCAAGACATCGAGCAAACCCCACTTGTCGATGGCGCGCTGCGCAATGCCCTGCAGATACTGTTCGGTCATACCCTGATAATGTTCCAGTTGCATCTTCACCACTGCATCGTCCTGATTCATCTCCCGCATACTGCCGATAAACACCGTAGTCGCGCCATACTTCCCCGCTAAGTGGGTTTGTGCCGCTTGGTATTGCTGTATCTCGCGATACGGATCCAAGTCGCTATTGCTGATACGAATCTGCATTCACTTATCCTCCGGTCACCGGCGGGAAAAAGGCGACTTCATCACCGTCTTTGACGGGATAGTCTGCGGCGACGTACTGCATGTTCACGGCGGTTAAAATATTCAGGCCAAGGGTAGGTTGTTGGGTACTGTGCTGCCATACTTGCAACACAGTATGTGTCTGATCGGCGGCCAGCGACAATTCACTGACACCGAACTGTTCGCGTAACCGGGCAAAAAATTTAACTTTTATTGACATAGACTTCAGTTTGGCAATTGTGTCGTGAAAAAACTGTGCGTACACTCCAGGGTAACAAATTTTATTCTATATTGTAATCCGTTCGTAACCGGAACCGACCATGAGCAAGCTGACCCATTTTAATCCGCAAGGCGAGGCACACATGGTGGACGTGGCCGACAAGGCCATTAGCCATCGCCGCGCCGTGGCCTGTGGCCGGATTTTAATGCAAGCCGAGACCTTTGCCTTGCTTGAACAAGGCGGGCATAAAAAAGGGGATGTCCTGGGCATCGCCCGGATTGCCGGGATCATGGCAGCGAAAAAAACCGCCGAGTTGATCCCATTGTGTCATCCCCTGGCACTCACCCATGTCGCAGTGGAGTTCACCCTTGAAAAACCAACGCACAGTGTCCTCTGCCACAGTACGGTGGAAACCCAGGGGAAAACCGGCGTGGAGATGGAAGCCCTCACCGCCGTGCAAATCGCCCTATTGACCATCTATGATATGTGCAAAGCGGTGGATCGGGGCATGACCTTGACCGATATTGGCCTAATGGAGAAGCTAGGTGGTAAATCCGGCCACTGGCACCGCTAAATAACTAATTTATATTGCCGATACCCCACATAGACTTGACTCGAATCTGGTACAGAGCTTATGGCAACGCAATCCGACCTACGCCGCACCGCCCCTGGTATCAGCGCAGTATTGATTGCGGCTTTACTGAGTATATTCGCGCCCCTCTGCCTCGCCTCTGATGACTGGGTCTTAACCGACCGATTCAAGTCCCAACTTAAAGACGCGCAAAATGGCGATGCCCTGGCGATGTATGAAGTAGGCCGCATGTATGAACGTGGCCGTGGCACAGAACAGGATATGACCAAGGCCGCCGCCTGGTTTCAAAAATCCGCAGACAAAGGCCAACAAGAGGCCCGCGCACGATTGGGTATTCTGTATTACGACGGCTTGGGCCTGCCGAAAAACGTCAACAAGGCAGCCGAGTTGCTCGTCACTGCGGCAAATGCGGGGGTCTCCAGCGCCCAGTTCTACCTAGCCCAGATGTATGAGGCAGGTGATGGTATGCCCCAAGATTCACAAAAGGCAATGCAGTGGTACCAAGCAGCAGCAGATGGCGGCTATTACCAAGCCAAAGGCCGTATGCGAGAACTCGCCCAAACACCTATAACCACGCGTAAACCGGCAAGAAAACCAAAGCCCCCGGTTCAAACTGCAACGCCTGCGCCCCCCAAGGAAGAAAAAGTTAGCGAGGAAGCAGCGCCACAACGTGACAAACCCGGTGAAGCCTTATTACGTGCCGTCATGCAAGGCAATTGGCTTAACAAGGATCAACCCGCCAGTTTCCTGCCCTCGCGCACCACCATCTGTGAAAAAGACGGTGAGCTGAGCGTGAAATGTCTTTCTAGTGAACAACAACGCAATACCGGCGCAGCAGTTATTACTTACATCCTGGAAGCAACCTTAAGCGGCTTCAATGCCTCGGATCAGTTTACCGTGCAGTACGTCAACAATGTGCTAAAAACCACAGCTGTAAAAACCGCAGCAAACCCCGATGGCAATCAAGGCCTCGCCTTTAATGTCAAACTCGGTAAGCAGACCACCGTACACAAACTCAATTGTGAGTTAGAAGAAGAAAATAAACTGGTCTGTGTGAAAGACAAGATAGCGACGATCACCTACACACGTTAGCCTCCCCTGACTATCATGCCCCGTGGTGGCAAACATCGGTATGCTGCTAAGCTGGAATACCGGATCATTTTCAACAAGCCGTTAACGGTTCGCTTTATTTACTGGTGCCGTTTACCTACAATTACCGCATGTCTATTGCAACAGCGGTTGTGCCACCCCCGACGTCCGAGCACGAACTGCTGCAACGCGCCCACGCCCTGGCGGGTTTAACACTCACGCAATTAGCGGCGCTGCATAATCAATGTCTCCCTGCTGATCTGCGTAATGCCAAAGGCTGGTTTGGTCAATTAGTCGAACTGCAATTGGGGGCCACCGCCGCGTCATTGCCACAACCTGACTTTCAACAAATCAGTGTGGAACTCAAGACCTTGCCGATTAACCGCCACGGTGAAACCAAGGAAACCACCTATGTTTGCAGTGTGCCACTGGATGGCGATGCGGCCATGTATTGGGAAGAGTCCTGGGTGTGCAAAAAACTGCAACGGGTGTTGTGGTTACCCATTGAAGCAGACCCGCAGATTGCTATCGCACAGCGGCGCATTGGTACCGCCATTTTGTGGAGTCCCTCCACGCAAGATACCGCCATACTCAAACAAGATTGGGAGGAGATCATGGAACTGATCAGTACCGGGCGTATCGATCAGATCAGCGCGCACATTGGCACCTATCTGCAAGTGCGGCCAAAGGCGGCCAACAGCAAGGCGTTACGCCGATCACACGACGAAGACGGCGAGGCGATCCAAACCTTGCCGCGCGGTTTTTATTTGCGTACCCAGTTCACGCAAAAAATACTCAAGACACACTACGCCTAAATAACTGTTCCTAAATGGTGTTCGCTAACCGAAGCGGCGGGTTGCGATATTGGTAAGTTTTGATGCAGCGGAAATACAATCATGCCTCAAAACAATTCGCAGGATAGCTGCCTCAACGAATCACTTCCCCCTTAGAAAAGCTGTCTCTTCGTCACATTTATTTTAGGAAAAATAGAACCTTAG
>JANNJI010000094.1:0-4220 GCA_031405795.1 Gammaproteobacteria bacterium | reverse complement strand
GGCAACTCGAACGCATGGCTCAACCCGTCGTGAACTCCAGGACAGAACAACCGCCGGCCGGGGGGCTGGCGAGGGGAGGTCTGGGCCGTCGGTAAGGCCTGGGTCGGGTTCGGGTAGGGCCGGGACGCTTGCCGGCAGGGTGAGATCAGGTGACGCTGGGCGGCGGAGCCAGGCCCGCAGCGTTGTCAGTCAGCGCGGGGCAGCCGCCAGCGCGTCGACCGATCGGCCATGTTCAGGCGTGCCTGCTGCAGGACGAGGGTGTCGGCGTGCTCCAGCTGGCGGCACAGCGCCACGCAAGCAGTGGTCAGTTGGTCGAGCTGGAACTTCGGATGCGGGTGGCGGTTGGCCGGCGAGCGTTGCACGGCAAGCAGCAGGTCGTACTGCCGGCGCCACATCGACTCGCGCCGCCTCGGGGTGGCGGGCGTTCGCAGCACCAGCTGGCTGCCGAGAAAATCGAAGATGCGCCCGGCTGCATCGTCCTGCGCGAACACCAGCGACACGCAGGCGCTGATCAAGTCCGGGAACCGGAACGTCGGCGAGACGTTGTCGTCGCTGCGCAGCAGGCCGTATAGCCATTCGTGCTCTTCGAGCCAGAGGCGGGTTTCGATGGTGTCCGGGTGCTCGGCATCCAGGACACCCTGGCCGGCGTGCGCGGCGTGGTTCTGGCGGGCGGTGGGCAGGGCGGAGAACATGGCGCTTCCCTCGGTTCGGTGACTGCGGGCGCTGCACTGTTGAGCGCGTGCCCGAAGGGTAGGACCGGGCGGGCGGAGGGGCTGCGCGGAATGAGGCGTTTGTGAAGGGGGTTTCGGGATTGGCTATTCAGTGAGTGGAATTCGAGCGGCGCTGGAGCTTCGAGCGCGACCCAAAGCGGAGGGCCAAACGGCTCGGCGCTGTAAGGCTCGCTCCCAATTCTGGGCAGTATTGCGCCCTCGACGCTGATTGCCTACCGCTCGCTGGGTTGGCGAGCATCCGCCTCCCAGAGACTCACCCTGCCTCGGGCGCCGCCCGAGATGATTGAAGTTCAGGATCAGGCCCAGCCATAACAACGGCAGGGTAATTTCATCCGGCAGATATTGGGTGTCCAGATCAATAAAGGTCAGACTGATCAGGGCAAACGTCAACACCACCGCCATCAGCATCGCCAGCGTCACGCCAAACTTCCAGGCCACCACGACCGCCAGCAGCGTGGTCAATGTCTCCACCAACGGATAACGTAATGAAATGGGCGTCTGGCAGCCACGGCAACGGCCACGCAACCACAGATAACTGAGCACCGGGATATTTTCCAGTGCGGTAATCTTGTGGCCGCATTGCGGGCAGGCGGAACGCGGTACGACCAGATTGTAGGGCGTGGCCTGCGCCACTTCTTTTGTCACCGCGTCGTGTTGCAGCAAGGCCGGATGGCGTTCGCTTAAATAACCCAAACACTCGGTTTTAAAGCGCCGGTGCAACATGATCGGCAGCCGGTGGATCACGACATTGAGAAAACTGCCGATCAGCAAACTGAATATTACAACGCTGAGGTAAAACAGCACCGGTTCGTGTTTGAGGATATCGATTATTTGTATAGGATAAGATTTTGTCTTGTTGTTATCGTGGTTGTAGAAAATACGAATACCGCAAAGGCAAACACGCGGTCATCCCCCTTTGAAAAAGGGGGTTAGGGGGATTTGCTCTGATCCGACTAGCAAAATCCCCCCGGCAACTCGAATGCGTTGCAATTCTACTTACTGCCACCCACCACTTTACCCATCTGGAAGATCGGCATGTACATGGCGATCACCAGGCCGCCGATGAGGACACCGAGGATCACCATGATGAACGGTTCCAATAAGCTGCTCATCGAATCCACCGCATTATCGACCTCTTCTTCATAAAAATCCGCCACCTTGGAGAGCATGGTATCCAGCGAACCGGCCTCTTCACCGATGGCCGCCATTTGCACCACCATGTTGGGGAACAAGCCGGTCTTTTGCATTGCCACGTTGAGCTGGGTACCGGTGGCGACGTCATCGCGCATGCGCATCACTGCCTCGCCATACACCACATTGCCCACCGCGCCCGCCACCGAGACCATCGCCTCCACCAGCGGCACACCGGCGGCAAACATGGTCGCCAGGGTACGGGAATAGCGGGCAATCGCCGCCTTGGTCAGGATGGATCCAATGATGGGTATCTTGAGCATAATGCGATCCATCGCATGATTGAATTTGCGCGAGCGCCGTTTGGCCTGGATCAAACCATAAATCGCCCCGATAATGGTGCCGAAGATCAACCACCAGTAAGACTGGAAGATATTCGATAAATTAATCACGAATTTGGTCATTGCCGGCAGGTCGGCGCCAAAGCCGGTGAATAATTTGGCAAACTCGGGTACAACGAAGATCATCAGGATGGCCGTGATAAGGAAGGCGACAAAAATAACCGCAGTGGGATAAAACAGCGCCTTTTTGATCTTGCCCTTGATCGATTCGGTTTTTTCCTTGTAACCGGCGATCTTGTCGAGAATGCTATCCAGGATACCGGCGTGTTCACCGGCACGCACCAGATTGACATAAAGTTCGTCGAAATACAGCGGGTGGCGCGACAGCGAATCCGTCAGCGAACTGCCGCCCTCGATATCGCCTTTCACGGCCATCAGTAAATCACGCACGCCCTTTTTTTCGTGACCGCGACCGATGATCTCAAAGGCCTGCATCAGCGGCACGCCGGAGGACATCATGGTGGCCAGCTGACGGCTGAAGATCGCGATGTCCTTGGGTGTGGCGTTGCCACCGCCGCCAAATAACGGTTTGCCTTTTTTGCGTACCCGCAACGGGCTGATGCCCTGGCGGCGCAGATTCGCCTTGACCAGGGCCTCGGTCTGACCACCGATCTCACCCTTGATCTTCTGGCCCTTTTTATCCTTGCCTTCCCAGACGAAAATATCGTTTTTTAATGCACGTTCAGCCATGATGGTTCCTTTGTTTCAATTTAATACTTTGTCTTTTCGAGTTCCGAGCGTAACTCATACACTCTGTCATTTCGAGTTCCGGCTGTAGGTCGGGCTTCAGCCCGACCCGATGAAAGCCGATACACCTCCGGACCGACCCTTCCAAGGCAATTGCTCGTGCGATCCCTGGCGTTGTGTACAGCAAAGCCGAGCAGCCGATGTCTCATTCATCGCCGTTTGCCTAACGCGGCCACATTGTCGGGCTCAAGCCCGACCTACAAATGTATCCGGATCCAGATTTTCCGGACCTCACTTCACGTTATTCGCGACTCGAAATGACAAAAAATCGTATCTTGTCATTTCTTATCATCAACGCTGTTCCAAATTACTATTCACTTTCTTTAATAACACTTCATACCGTCAGTGTCTTGTTCCCCCCTTTGTAAAAGGGGGGTAGGGGGGATTTGCACTGTACGCCGAGGATAAAATCCCCCTCGACAATTGCTCGGTCTTCGTTCCTGACGCGACCCTACCGATTCCATCCATGGAATCGTCCTGCATTGCTCTCGACTGCTTGTTCCCGACGCAGTCTACCGAATCTCTCCCTGGATTCGTACCTCCTGCCTCTCGGCAATTGCTCCTGCATTGCTCTACCTTCGCCCGTCCGTGGGCTCGCATGCAGTCGTCAGTCCCCCTTTTTCAAAGGGGGAAGTGGTTTTCATTTATTCAATCGTCACCCGGTTCAACTCCTCTAAACTCGTCAGCCCATCTTTCACTTTCTTCAATCCGGACTTGCGCAAATCCGCAACGCCTTCGCGTTTGGCCTGTTCGGCCAGTTGCAGGGAATTACCCCCGGCCATGATGATGCGGCCCATTTCTTCCGACACCGGCATGACCTGATAAATACCGGCACGGCCCTTGTAGCCATCGGTGCATTGATCACAGCCCTTGGGGCTGTAGATGGTAATGCCCTTGTTGACTTCATCCGGGGTGAAGCCTTCCTTGAGCAAGGCCTCTTTGGGAATTTTAATCGCTTGTTTGCAATGCGGGCAGAGTTTGCGGGTCAGCCGTTGCGCCATGATCAGGTTCACCGACGAGGCGATGTTAAACGGCGGCACCCCCATGTTGGCCAGGCGGGTCAGGGTTTGCGGGGCGTCGTTGGTGTGCAGGGTGGATAACACCAAGTGACCGGTTTGCGCGGCCTTCACCGCGATCTCGGCGGCCTCAACCTCGGGGCCAACGACGCCGCTGCCGAGCGCGACCTCGAGCTGCTGCGCGAGCACGTCCG
>JANNJI010000093.1:0-2375 GCA_031405795.1 Gammaproteobacteria bacterium | reverse complement strand
GGGATATTGAGACAGTGCCGAACAAACTGGAACGTGGTGTGGTGTCGATGTTTTGCCCAGTGGCAGATGTTACCTGGCGACTGCTGAAATAAAAAAGTTCGCCGGCGGTGGCGGCAAAGAGTTCATGACCATTGTCTTGCCGATAAAACCGGGTGCTGACCGCGGCGGTTAATTGATTGGCATCACCGATGCGATCCCCGCCACTGAATCGATTTTCGGAAAACATCGCCAGATCATTAAACGTGCTCGGGGCAGTATCAAAATTGGGCAGGGTGGTTTGATCTTTGTAGGGCACATACAGATAAAATAATCGTGGTTCCAGCGTATGCAGTATCGGAACATCAGCCCAGCGCGTTTCCCTCTCCAGGTATACGCCGGAATCTATGCTATAGACGGGGATAGCAAGATGGGGGGAATCAGGCAGGGCAGGATCAGCAGGTGGGGTGGTGGTACCCCGCTCAAGATTGTACTGTATATAATGGACTGCAATCTTCGGTACAAAAAAACCGGGCGTGTCACGCAGGGGGTAACTCACAAACGGGTTTAGCCGGAACCGCGTGCCGACATCTTTGCCTGGATCCAGATGCTCGTACCGCACCAATTCGCTTTTGACGTCATAGTTAAAGGTATTGTCCTGATTATTGAAGCGGCTGGCCACGTTGAGCTGCGGTAAACGTTTATATGGTTCTGAACCGGTAATGGTTTGATAATCCTGCGCCTGAATGGCAAATTCGTACAGGGTGGCGTTATATTTAAGTTCGCCGCGTCTATCCAAGTGGGTAATACTGCTATTCGCCAGACTGTTGCTGAAATCGCTGAGATACTGGGTATCACTGACCCCGTTGTAGGTGATGAGCGTTGACCAACCTGCTTCGGGTACACCTTCATGATTCCAGATGATGCGGCTACGATCATCAGCAAAGAGCTTATCGTTAGCCAGATAATTTACGTCTAATTTCCCTTGGGATTTTTCCGTAAGATAGCGAAATTCTGTTTCCAGCATCCAGCCGCGTTTTGATATGAGGTGGGGATTGATAGTGGCATCGTAATTCGGCGAGATATTCCAATAATAGGGGATATTAAATTCATTACCATTTCTTTTGGACGTACCAAAGCCGGGATATAAAAAACCGGACAATCGATCTTCACCGAGGGGAAAACGCATATAGGGTAAATAGAAGAAGGGCACACTCATGAATTCCAAGGTGACATTGTGTGCATAACCTTGATGAATAGTATTATCAAGCGTGATAGTACTGGCCGATAATTTCCACGCCACATCCTCTTTTGGACAAGAGGTAAAGGTGGCTTCTGTTAATTGCAGTTTATTTTTACCCAGCAGTTCTACCTGTTTGGCATCGCCGCGCAGCAGGGTTTCCTGGTTAGTATAGGCGCCACCATTGATAATGCCCGTATTGGTTTTTAAATTGAATTGCGCATCATGGCCTTCAAAGCGCCAGATGTCATCGGCAAACAGGACATGGCCTTTGGCAGTAAAATCTTCAGTACGGCGGTCGTAACGAATGGTATCGGCCTCGATGTGGGTATCGCCTTGTTGGATCTTTACTGTACCGCTGAAGGTGGTGACCTGATTACTGTCGACCTGGGCCTGATCCGCGTCAACCTTGGTGCTGAGATCACTGTTGTTTTTGGTTTTAATTAACGGCGTGACAAAACCCGGCGGACACAACGTGGCACGCTGTTCGCGTTTTTCATCTTTGAGCGGGTCTTCGGCAGCGTGGGTGACGATACTGACCAACAACATCGCGGCGGTGACGAGAACCGGCAATACATTATTCAAAACAAAAAGTCGCAAAGTTTATCAGCCTGTGCAAATAAAGGCGCCCATTATACGTGCAGTGGATTGCCAGGGCGAAATACCCGGCGGTTAAGGGATAAGTTGGCGCAATACGTAAAGGATACCCAGAAAAAGAGGTTGATGCACCATATATATAAGGAGGGAATGGCGACCGGCCAGGCCTAATAGCCGCATAAGGGGGGAGCCCGACTGCCAGCGATACAGGGGCAGAAAGAAGGGCTGGTTAAGCGAAAAGCGCGCAAAGAACAAGCCCAGCAAGACCACGCCGAACCAGGGCAATAGCGGGACATAGTCTTCGGTAACTGGCTTGTGAGTCATCAGGCCAAACCATTGCAAGAGGGGTTGATCAAAAAAGGCCAGTTTGATCTGGCTGCCCAGTACGATCAGGACCACGCCCAACACAAGATTGGCCCAATACAGGCGCAGAAACAGCAGACCCAAGAGGCTCGCGACCGTGATGAAATGCAAAATGCCAAAAAAGATAAATCGCTCATGCGCAAAAAAATAGCTGGAGGCGCTGACCAAACCGGCGCAGAGGGCCAGGATGAGTAACCGG
>JANNJI010000092.1:0-1308 GCA_031405795.1 Gammaproteobacteria bacterium | reverse complement strand
CGGCTTGGATGAGCACATTGGCAGTATCAGCATAAATAAAGCCGCTGATCTGATTGCCGTCGATTTCGATACAATCGAATCCGTACCCGTATTCAATCCGGTGTCACAGTTGGTGTATGCCACCGGCCGACATCAAGTTACCGATGTATGGATTGCCGGTCGGCACGTCATGAAAGAACGCGTGCTCACGACCTTGGATGCGAATGACATTATGAGCAAGGCCCGCAGCTGGCAAGAAAAAATGCAGACGCTGTAATCGCCTTCGTTTAGACTATCCCCCATGCCCACACTCCAGCACAATGTTGATCACAACGAAATTAATAAATTCGCCGCCCTCGCCGCCCGTTGGTGGGATCCGCACAGTGAATTCAAACCGCTGCACGAAATAAATCCGCTGCGGTTAAATTACATTGATCGCCGCGCCCATCTGGCGGGCAAACGGGTGGTGGATATCGGCTGTGGCGGCGGTATTCTCAGTGAAGCCATGGCGCAACGTGGCGCCCAGGTCATGGGTATCGACATGGGCGAGGCACCCTTGGCCGTCGCGCGATTGCATCAACATGAATCCGGCGTCAATGTCGACTATCAACAGATAACCGCCGAGCAGTTGGCCCACGAGGCCCCCGCCAGTTTTGATGTTGTCACCTGTATGGAGATGCTTGAACATGTGCCAGACCCCGCCTCGGTGATTCAGGCGTGTAGCCAGCTGGTTAAACCCAATGGCCATGTGTTTTTTTCCACGATCAATCGCAATCCGAAATCATTTTTATTTGCCATTGTCGGCGCGGAATACCTGCTGAATATCCTGCCCAAGGGCACGCATGAATACCGCAAATTCATCAAACCTTCCGAGCTGGATGCCTGGGCACGTCAGGCATCATTGACCATGCGTGAATTAACCGGAATGACCTACAACCCTCTTACCCAACGTTATAGTCTGGGTTACGATGTAGCGGTAAATTACCTGGTACATTGTCAAAAACCCGCATAAATCCATTAACGCACAATCAATCAGAGCATATCCCAATGAGCACAACACCGACCCCCGACATAAAACAACTGTTGGAAGAGATCAAGGCCAGTCAACAGATTCTCATGAACACAACCAAGAAACACCTGGAGCTCTATGCGCAACAGATCGCAAAATCCGATGAACTCAATAAACAGTTTTTTGAAACCCAAGAGAAAAACCTCCAAACCCAACGGACAGTAATTTTCATCGCCTTCGCCGTCATCACCTGCGTCATCATCTTTGCCTTCATAGCTCGATAGTAATACACCACGTAATGGCAGCAGGGCTGACGCTTG
>JANNJI010000091.1:0-4747 GCA_031405795.1 Gammaproteobacteria bacterium | reverse complement strand
ATGGGCAGATGGTGAGGATACGAAATCGCTAATGCGCAGCGCACCCTGGGTCTGGGTCTCAAGATCGGCGAGTACATCATAGGTCGTGTAGCGACCGCTACGTTTAAACTGTGTGCCGCCTTGACCTGTGAAGGTCATCGTGTGCAACTCTACACTGCGGATAAAATCTTTTTCCAACCCAAGTTTGACGAACTGGCCCACTTCGTCATCATTACTGCCACGGGCCAGCACCGGCAACAAGGTGGTATCAACACCGTGCTTTTCAAGCAAGGCCAGCACCCGCATTTTTCCTTCGTAGAAGTTGCCACCCAGCATTTCGATATTCGCGTCCGGTTTAAACGAATCGAACGACAGGACAATGCGCGCCTGGATCTTTGCCAGTTTTTCCAGCAGCCATTCGTCTTTTAGAAATCGCAAACCATGCGTTGACACGGTAATGCGACGGATGCCTTCTTCATGACAGAGTTCAACCAATCGTGCAAAGCCTGGATGCTGGGTGGGCTCACCGCCAGTCAGGTTGATGATACGTTGCTGCGGGTCAGCCTTGCGGATATGTCCGAGAATGGCGCGCAACTCATCCTCGGACATGTGGAAGGCATTGCTGTTGCGATTATGCGTATAACAAATGGGACAGTCGAGATTGCAGGCTGAAGTGATGGGCACGATTGGCAACAGAACTTGTTGCTCGTGCTTGGTACACGGGCCGCAGTCAAACGGGCAACCTTGAGCGACCGCGCGGGTGGCAACAGGCGGCGTGAGTACCGGTGGCTGCTGCATCATCTTTTCGTACCAATCCGCATTCGATGAAATCAATACTTCTTGTTGGCCATGCTCCGGACACTGTTTGCGCATGACGATGGTGTCTTGCGTGCGCCACAACTCGGCGTCGACACTGCGCTTACAGGTGGCACATAAACTCGTTGTCGCGTTTACCAAACTATCACTCATTAATTTTATCCCGGCATATTTTATATAAGGAAAGAAACTAGACTGCGCCGTCGATTACAACCGTGGCACCATTCATGTAGCTGTTTCTGTCTGAGACAAACAGTGCCGCTGCCTCAGCAATTTCTTCGACCGTACCCAGTCTGCCCATCGCGCAATTGCGAATGTATTCGTCGACTTTGACCGGCGGCAGATTGCCACTGACACCTTCATCCAACACACCCGGGGCCAGGCAATTGACGGTAATGCCATAGCGGCCAATCTCCTTGGCCAGTGCCTCGGTAAATCCCTTCAATGCGGCTTTGGCGGTGCTGTAATGCACTGGTGCTTGCATCATCTTAACGCCTGCCAGCGAACTGATATTCAAGATTCGTCCGCGCTTTTGATGGATCATGCCACGCATGACCGCCTGCGTTGTCAGGAATGCACCTTTGACGTTGATGTCCATCATGCGATCCCAATCTTCTTCTTCCATCAAGGCCAGTGGCACCACCTGGCCAATGCCCGCGTTGTTGATCAAGATGTCGATCGAACCGGCGGCTTGTTCGATTTCACGTACCATTTTGTTCAGGCCTTTTTTATCGAGTACAGAGACTTGAAAAGCCCACGACTTGACGTCGAATTGTTTGAGCGCTTCCAGTAGCTCAGCTGCCTCGACCGTCGAGCGTGAATAGTTGAAGGCGACATTCGCACCTTCGCGTGCGAGGACCATGCAAATGGCGCGGCCAAGTCCACGCGAGCCACCCGTCACCAAGGCGGTACGTCCATCGAGCAAACCCATTAGTCTTTCCCCGTCAGGCCAATCGAATGGGGTGGCCGGGCCAGGCTTTCATCAGCACCAATGCCGGTTAATGCTTGTCGCGTATCGGTGCGCGAGAACTGGACAATGGTCGCGGGCGCATCGGTAGTCCAGGGTTTTTTCCCCCAATCCGCCAGCGGTGTGTCGGGGCCTTTGGCTGCGCCGCGATGAAACATGTTAAAGCCACAGGCCGGCATAATGCGACCATCAACTTGTGGATAGTGGTGGCAACATTTACGCAGACGTTCAAGATCGAAATCGTGACGATCCATGTAGTGATGCAAGAAAATAGACTTCGCTTGTAGCTCTCCGAGTTTAATCGCCTCTTTAGGGGAGACCGGGCGATCTGGAAACATCACATCAATCGTCCGCCGTAACGCCGCAAGGATCTCAGCGGCACGGGGGATCTCATCTTGATGGGCAAACACATCGTGAATCACATCCTGCATGACTTCATGTATTTCAGGCGAGGCACCGAGCGTTGCCGATGAGCGTAGCAAGGCCCCGTGTTTTTTGAAATCAACAAAACGGCCAAACGGCAAATGGCTGCCATCATTGAGCCGTAACAAATAGGTTAACGAAACGCACTGCGGGTGCGAGCAAGGCAGCGGCGCAAAATCACTGACCTTGAGGCGGCCCTGCGTTTGCTCCTCGATGGCCTTGATCACGCCAGGAATCGTGATCCTATCCATCGGATCGTGCGCAAATTGGCCGCCGCCGTAACCGGTAAAGGCCGCCGGTTGAAAATTTAATGACAGGAAATGATCTTCCGACAAAAACATGTCGACGATTTTCCCTATTTGATGTTCATTGATGCCGCGTGCAGCGACGAAAATAAGTTGGGTTGGTATATTCAATTCCTTCAACATACGCAGCGCAGCCGATTTTTCCTCGCATAAATCGCGGCCGCGAATTCTTTCATGCGTGTCGGCGGTGAAACCGTCAAATTGCAAGGCGACATACGCGCCTTTTGCCTTGAGTTGCTCAGCAAATTTCCGATCTTTACCCAGACGCAAGCCGTTGGTGATCACCACGATGCGGCCAATCTCCTCGCGGGTAGCGATGTCGATCAGTTCGAGGATACGCGGGTGACTGGTTGGCTCGCCACCGGACAAGGCTATCGATTCACACTGGCCTTCGTTTTCAACTAAGCGGTCGATCATCTTGGCAAACGCTTCGTTAGAGAGGTGATTCGCGTTCTGATTATTGACGATACAGATCGGGCACTCCAGATTGCAATAGTCGGTGATTTCGATGATCGGCAGACAAGTATGTTGTTCATGGTCGCCACAGGTGCCGCAGTCGGTTGGACAACCTGCCTTGGCCTCGGTCGCGAATTTTATCGGCTCAGTGCCCGCACGAGCATAAGAGTACGCATCAACATAATATTGCGCATTTTCAGACACCAGCGCTTCGGATGGACCACATTTCTCACAATCCTTGAGAAAAAAAACCTTGCCATCGCGAATGACCACTTGTGCGGTGAGGAGTGCCAGACAACTGGGGCAGGTGGATGTCGTTTGTTTAAAATAGTGATCGCCAGTCTTACCTGGCACAAGGTCTGCGCGCGCAAGGAATGCCTTTACGTAGGCATCTGCATCGTCAGCGACAGGCTGCTCTGAGGGCCCGCACTGTGCACAATGGATTAATCGCACGACACCACCGTCCCGTAACACGACCCGTGATTCGACGGTTGAGGAACAGGATGTACACACGGCCATTTCGTGCATAAAAAAGGTGTGTGGCCGATCCTGGCGAAGCGGGGAGGTGTTGCAGCTGGTACATTCCATAAAATTTTCCTTAATAGTAAAATAAATAAAACGCGTGTGGTGCACATTCGCTGTGAAAACTAAATAACTGCTGCTAATTCCTATCCACCTTGTTTAATATCGCATACTGCGATGGCGGTGGTAGGTCGGGCTTCAGCCCGACACGCCAGCTGCCTTACGCCAATGGCGATGAATACGACATCGGTGGTTCGGTCCTGATCATACACAATGCCAGGCTCGCACGAGCGGTTACCTTGGCAGGGTCAGTCTGGAAATGTACCTGCTTTCATCGGGTCGGGCTGAAGCCCGACCTACACAATATATTCATCGCCACCAGTACTTTGTTTAGTGGACACATTTCGGAATAGTTATTTAGTGCAAACCCATCCCTTTGCGACCTGCGGATAACGTGAACCGATTAAACAACCATTGCACCGCAGCCAGCTGCGGTAAAATAAACAGTAACACGGCCGTGTAATTAAACCATTCCCCTAGAAAGGGCGCTGATTCCCACGACTTAAATGCAAGATTAATGTTCAACTGTTCGGGTGTAAACACACGACAGAGGATAACTAACAACAGACATACCAGCCACGCAAGCCACCACGTCTGAGTGGGCAGCGGTAGTTTACGCCAGGCTATCCAGCCTGCGATGGGTGTCAAACTATGTAACAGAAACGAAGTCCAGTTGGTGTCGCCGTGACCAAGCAGTAATAATATATAAGCAGGTGTTGCAACCGCAAGATGAAACAAAAATCCAATCGCCATTAACATCGGCAGATCGAAGATCAGTCCTACTGCCAACAAACCCGACGTCACATGTGAGGTCCATAACATTTCCGACAACATACCGGCTTGCGCCTTCAGCAGCGCATGGCAAATCAATAATGCCAGCAGCGCAAAACCCATGAGACGCTTCAACCCAAACCTCCTGTCAAGGGAAACTGCGCACCGTTCACATAGGTATTTTCTAACGCCAGCCAACGCAAACCACGCGCCGCCTCTTCACAAGTTCCAGTGCGACCAAGTGCGGCATGACGCCGATAGGCCTCGCGCAGTTTCGGTGTCAAACCTTGTGCGATGCCACCGTCGAGCACACCGAGCACTGCCAGATTCACCAAAATGCCGTGCGGTCCTAATTCCTTGGCTAACGCCTGCGTTAATCCCCACATCGCGGCTTGGCTGGCGGCATAATGTGCTGGTGCGGGTACCGAGTACACGCCATCCAAGGCCG
>JANNJI010000090.1:0-2236 GCA_031405795.1 Gammaproteobacteria bacterium | reverse complement strand
GAAGGAGTTGCGTCTTGATGTGAGCCCGCTTGGCAATCCGGGCATGCCAATGAAAATGCCGTTTGGGCCAAAGTGGTTCCAGGGCATTAACTGGAACATCCCGAATCTGGTGATGGCAGGCGTACCCGGATTTGAAAAGATCGCCACTAAACTGATGAAGAAGACGGTTGCCAACAAAGGTGTTGCTTCTGTACAGGAGCTACGCGATGCTTGCATTGAGGGCGGTGTTAATCTGGTTGCCTGTCAGATGACGGTGGATCTGTTCGGATACGCACACGACGACTTCATCCCGGAGATCAAGGATTGGGTCGGCGCGGCAACCTTTTTGCCGATTGCGCAGAAATCTGATGTCAGTCTGTTTATCTAACCGTATGGTGCGTAAACCATGAAAAATATAATGCCCGGCTTGCGCATGGTGACGGGACAACATGACCACACGTTTTGAATACCCGTTCCAAAGTCGCTACGCCGTTGTGGAGGGTGTACGCTTACATTACCTTGATGAAGGCACAGGGCCGGTGATCTGGCTTATGCACGGGATGCCGATGTGGAGTTATGTGTGGCGCAACGTTATTCCACCGTTGGTGGTAGCCGGTTACCGCTGTTTTGTGCCGGACTTGATGGGGTTTGGGTTATCGGATAAGCCGAGCGACGAAAAGGCGCACACGCTCCAACGCCATGTCGCACTCATCAGCGGACTGATTAAGCAGCTTGGGCTGACGGATATCATCGTTGCCGGACAAGACTGGGGCGGGCCGATTGCGCTGCGCTATGCCATCGAGAATAAACACAACGTAACCGCCCTTGTGATCTTCAACACTTTTGTTGAACGCTTTCCGAAAAACCAGCACGAGAGGTTGGCTCGTGACATTATCACTTGCCCGCTACCGCGTGTTTATACGTTGCTGTTCAAGAGTGGCACATTCTCCAGTTTTGTCGTCCGGCGGTTGGATGTGTTCCGATCATTCGTCTGGCTAAAATGGCGTAGTGGTAATCCTTCCAAAGCATTGGGAGCCGGGTTCCGTCGCCCGGTTGATCTGCGTGCCATGGCGGAATACCGCAGGCCGCACGATACGCCCGCCAAGCGGGCGGGCATTGCCGCTTTCGCAAAACTGATTCCTGATCATGTCACGCACCGCAATGCAGAATATATTGATGCCATACGCCGGGAAATAACCGGCTGGCAAATTCCTGCGCTGGTGATTTGGCCTGACGGCGACATGGCCTGGAAGCCGGACGAAGGCGAACGGATTGCCAGCCTGATTCCGGACAGCGAGTTTTATCTGGTGCGCAATGCCGGACATTACCAGCAGGAAGATGCTGGCGCGGAGATAGCCTCATGTATAATCCAGTTTTTAGATACACGGGTAAACCGACGAGGAAGTAATGAAAGATAGGGGTAGACACCCAAAGAAAGTATCAACTATAGGCAGCAAGGGCGAAACGACCCGAAGCGAAATTATCGAATGCGCAAAACAGTTGTTCTACCATCATGGTTACGATGGCACGTCATTCTCTGACATTGTCGAGACCTCAGGTTTGGTTCGCGGTAACATCTATCACTACTTCAAGACTAAAGACGATATTCTCAACGCCGTTATTGAACAGCAGGTCGAAGGATATCGCACGTTACTCGCACAATGGGATAAAGAAAATGCTGACCCAAAAGCGCGGTTACTGGCTTTCGTCGGCATGATTACCGGTCGCAAAGCCGATGTGGTGAAGTACGGCTGTCCGATAGGTAGCCTGAATACAGAGCTGGCTAAAGATCGGCGCGATCTGCAACATGCCGCCCGTGCGCTGTTTGATCTATTTCGCGACTGGCTCGCCGCCTGTTTTCGGGAAATCGGCAAAAAATCCGAGGCCGAATCATTGGCGCTTCATTTGTTGGGCCGGGCCCAGGGTATCGCCGTCATCGTGCATGTGTACCAGGACACAAAGCTGTTGCAACACGAAACCCGACGGTTACATACCTGGATTGAACAGCTCTAAGCGCTATAAACATTACTCAGGGCCGGACTCAATTTTATAAATTAAGGGAACAGATTTCTTTGCTCACGCGGCCCGCGTTCTGTTTAATGGATGCTATATAGGATGGAGTTAGTAAGCGGCCATGACGTTGCCTTTCCCAGGCTAAACATGCAAACTCGGGTGCATAAAACGTGGGAATAAAAAAACACTGGCGTTAGTGCATCAATGGAGTGGATATGCGAAGACTCGTTTTGAATCTGATACT
>JANNJI010000089.1:0-1875 GCA_031405795.1 Gammaproteobacteria bacterium | reverse complement strand
TGCTGGTCACACTGAGCCATCATCAAGCGCTGCTGCGCCAACTCGCTATCGAGCCATTGTCGCAGGGACAACATATCGATTACAGGCACTATAGCGAAAGTTATACCCGAAAACAGGCGGTGATTGTTACTGCACAGATTCTTGGTGGTTATTTTGGTCATTGTATGGATGTCAATAAGATACTCCAGATGATTGACCAGATCGAACTGGCTGACCATGAGAGTATAGATTATCGGGACGTTACTGCATCCATGCTGTTAGGGTTCATTGATGATGCCCAATATGTTAAACACCGGGACGCATTATTTTTATGGTCCATTATGCGCGCACGTAGAACCATTGCCCCATTGTTATTAGACAACGGCGCAAATGTCAATTATCAGGATGCAGACGGGGAAACTGCGCTAATGGTGGCTGCATCCTATGGCGACATGGTACTTGTCGAATGGCTTCTGCAAGCTCGTGCTGATGTCAATGCAAAAAATAAAAAAGGTAAAACCGCGCTGCATTACGCCCGGGGTAATTCACAACATGACGTTGCGAGACTCCTGCACTCTTTAAAAGCCAATGACCCGGGAAAAAAGAAACAGAGTTTTTCAATGCTCGTGTCCGCAGCAGAAGGCGGTGATGCGGAAACGGTTAAATATTTACTTGAACAGAACACCTTGATCCACGGTAAGCCAGGTTCACGGCATACCCCGTTGTATTGTGCGATATATCATGGACACGCTGATATTGTCCGTATCCTGGTCGAACATGGTGCGGATACGAATGAATTTTACAAACCTAAAACGTCATCCTGTTTCGCCCCTGATTTGGCCACGTCACCGTTATGGCTGTGTCTGTCCAGCGATCGTATGGAACTCGCCGCTTATTTATTACAGCATCATGCGCGGGTGGATGAACCCGAGGATGAGCATGGTTTTACTGCGATCATACGCGCGGCTGAAGGAGGAAATACAAAGCTTGTAAAACTATTACTAACGCATGGTGCAGATGTCAATGCCAAGACTCGCTATGGCGACACTGCTTTAATGCGGGCTGCGGCAAGGGGCTACTATGATGCTGTCGAGCTGCTGCTGGATAATCACGTTGATATTCACGCAAAAAATAACGATGGACTCACGGCATTACAACTAGCCAAGGATAACCATAATGATGAAATTGTGAGTTTACTGCAATCACGTATCGGTTAATACTACATGTACACCATCGACCTACCACCGCCACCGCAGGCAGCGATAGTAAACAAGGTGGACAGGAATTAGGAACACTTATTCAGCCTAAGCTGGGCTGGCTATGCCCGCGACCTGTTTGAAACGGGCCAAGGTGTCATCCCAGCGAGCACGCATTTGGTTGCTATCCTCCCCATCCACGATAAAGATAAAAACCGGTGGGTGAAATACAGATTCATCACCAATCCACGGCAGAATGATCGACGTCACTTCTTGCTGTGTATGCGGGAAAGCCGCAATTAATTGCAAGCCAAGGTTCATCAGCTTCATGCGGCACTCTATTTTATTGAGTGTATCAGCCATAAAGCCTAATCTGAGTTTTCGCAATTCAGGCAGGATCTCAATGAAAGGATCTAAAATAGCCATGTCCAGGATAAAAAACATCAGTTCAACGTCGGTACGGTAACCAGAGTCACGGGCTCGCTGGTTCGTGTGGATCAACGGGCACAACTGCAGGAGCAGAGCATGCTGCTGGGGACGTGCCAGGGTTTTAAAAAAATATTTGAAATCAGCTATATCAAAAGGCGCATGTCGATCACTGTGTGTTAAATATTGAACAAAGAGCACCGTGATTTCTGCATAGATATTTTCCCATTCAGTATGGATATTTTCTTTAAAGCTTGTAAAAATAAAAAACAAA
>JANNJI010000088.1:0-8078 GCA_031405795.1 Gammaproteobacteria bacterium | reverse complement strand
CTGGTGTATCCTCCCAGTTGCACTTGTATTCGTATTTATTTCCACTCCAGTGCCAGACACCGTGGCAAAGTCCCGGTCCGCCAAAGAGGAGATCTGGAAATCCTTTGTTGCTGGTTTTCAGTTCGACAAAATCGTTGGCCGGAAACCCAAGATGCCCATGATATTTTCCGTCTGGGGCTTTGATAAATAGATTGATCGACCCCCCGGTATTTCCAGATGTGCAGGGGTTGCCGGAGATGACAACAACTTCAGGGATATGGTCGTGATTCAAATCAATGAGACGGGTTTCAAATGATACTTGCCCGCATTCGTCATCGGTGAGTCCGGTACCATCGGTCGTTATCGAATAGCCAAGCGCCGAGAATATCGTACGCATATCAGCCTCTGATAATTTACTACTCATATTGTTCTTGAAAAGTACCTGATATCCCTCAGGCGTAGCGGATACCGAATTGCAGGCAAGGAGTATGAGGGGAACGGTCCAGCGAAAAAATGATTTCATAGGCGTTTATTCCGTATTAACCGACACGGGCGACGAACCGAACTCGTTGAGTTGCTATCGTGCCGCGTCCGGTTGAAAATATTGTTAACCATCGTTTTGCGTAAGGCGAAGGGCACGACGATTCCAGAAATGTGCTATGGCATAGAACAACGCAGATACGCCAATAAAAAGTACAACAGAGACAAACATAAACGCTTCAAGCGGAACCGGTTGATCGTTGATAAGACGAAGCAAGATTACAATTCCATGGGCAATGATCGTTATCGGGGTAGCCAACAATAACACCAGCCGAAAAGAAAAGCGTTCCGTTTTATTGGGGCGAAGAAAAAGCACCGGCCACCACGCCCAGTTGAGATCGGAAATGTAGTTAATAGCCGATTCGATTCGGTCAATCATTGTTTATAGCCTGGGTTATCGTTTCGTGGCATTTTCGCGTGCGACCGCGCGGTAACCGATGTCGGTGCGATAAAATGCGTCGGGCCAGTGGATCTGTTTCACTACGCGGTAGGCCTTTTGCTGGGCATCTGCCACGCTGTTGCCCAAGGCAGTGACGCACAGGACGCGGCCACCCTGGGTGATGACGTGATCGTGGTGGCGTTGCGCACCAGCGATAAATACCTTGCAATCCGGATCTGTCGTCTCTGGCAGGCCGGTGATCACATCATCTTTGCGGTATTGGTTGGGATAACCACCGGCGACCATCACCACGCCCAGTGCGGGGCGGTTGTCCCAACCAGCGCTGACGGTGTTGAGGTTGCCATCGAGTGCCGCGTTACACAGCAATACCAGATCGGAGCGCAGGCGCATCATGATCGGTTGGGTTTCCGGATCACCAAAGCGGCAGTTGTATTCCAATACCTTGGGCACGCCGTTGCGATTAATCATCAAGCCGGCATAGAGAAAACCGGTATACGGATGACCATCGTCAGCCATGCCGCGCACGGTGGGTTCGATCACTTCGCGCATAATGCGCGAATGCAGATCCGCGGTGACCACGGGCGCGGGAGAATACGCACCCATGCCACCGGTATTCGGGCCGGTATCACCATCGTTTAATGCCTTGTGATCTTGCGAACTGGCCATCGGTAAAATATGTTGACCATCTACCATTACAATAAAACTGGCTTCTTCACCGTCGAGAAATTCCTCAATCACCACCCGATTACCCGCTGCGCCGAATTGATTACCGGCGAGCATATTACGTACGGCGTCAATGGCTTCCGCTTCGGTGTGCGCAACAACAACCCCTTTTCCGGCGGCAAGCCCATCGGCCTTGACCACGATCGGTGCGCCGTGTTGGCGGATGTAGGCGATCGCCTGATCGATGTCAGTGAACGTGCCATAGGCCGCAGTGGGGATTTTGTGGCGGGCAAGAAAATCTTTGCTGAAGGTTTTGGAGCCTTCCAATTGCGCTGCTGCTTTGTTTGGGCCAAAACAACGCAGACCTTGCGCTTGAAAGAGATCAACCACACCCAAAACCAAGGGTACTTCGGGGCCAACAATGGTTAAACCGATCTGATTTTGTTTGGCAAAGGCCGCCAGGGCAGTGATGTTATCGGCCTCAATTGCGATGTTTTCACATTTGTTTTCGGTGGCGGTGCCCGCGTTGCCGGGGGCGATGTAGACATGGCTGACCCGGGTGGATTGTGCAACCTTCCAGGCCAGGGCGTGTTCACGGCCACCGTTACCGATGATCAATATTTTCATTTTTTATTTCCGCCTGCATGCAAGGCCGTGTCGCTGTTGTGGTACATCATGTATTTAGTGGTTTCGTACAATCCCTGGGTGAGGGTTTCCATTTGCGTCATCACCTGAGGATGGAGCTTGGCGACATTTGCACGCGGATCAGCATACTGTGTGTCATATAGCGCCTTATCACCGTTGCTTTGATTGAAACGATAGTAAAACCGATCATTCACCAGGCCAATGGTGTTATCCATCATGGTGAAAGCAACGCGTTGTTGATCAAATTGTGGATCAAGCAAATCGCGACCCAAGGTGGTGTTGGTAAATTCGGACAAGGTTAAGCCGGCCACGGTGGGTAACAAGTCCAGTTCACTGGCGATCTTGTTGAGGCGCTGTGGTTTCAATAATTTCGGTGCATAGATCAAGAGCGGGACATGCAGGCCGTTTAGATCATGATGTGTATTAAACGCCGGAGTGTGATCGCCACCGTAGCCGCTGATGCCGTGATCGCCGTAAAAAACGAAGATGGTATTGTCAAAATATTTTTCACGCCGCGCACTGTCGATGAAAAATCCAATGCTGTGGTCCATAAAGCGAAAGGCGTTGTATTCATCATTTTCGATAAAACCGCTTTTCTCCAGGGTCTTCTGCTCCTGTTGGTCGAGCTTGAAGCCACGGTGATCTTCGGGGATGCCATAGGGCCGGTGGTTGCCAGCGGTTTGAATAATGGCAAAGAAAGGTTTTTGCTGCTGGCGCAAGACTTGATTGGCCTCGTCAAACAAGTGCAAATCGTCAATGCCCCAGACATCCATGCGCGGTGAGGCATAACTGCCTTCTTCATAGAGCTTCAGACCGGGGATGTTGTGTGCGAGCAGGCCGCGAATATTGCCCCAGGAGGCCGAGCCGCCAATGAAATAATATTTATCATAGCCCGCGAAGGCATTGATCAGGGTGTGTTGGTTGACTACCAGTGGATTACGGGTGGAGGTTTTGTTTAATTCGATGTCAGGTAAGCCCGTCACCGCGGCAAAGACGGAACGCGCCGTGCCGGTGAGTGGCGAGTAATAACGGGTAAAGAGTATACCGTCCTTGGCAAATTCATCGAAGCGCGGGGTGGGATTCAAGGGATTGCCAAACGTCGTGGTTTTGTAGGCAGCAAATGATTCGAGGAATACCAGTACGATATTCGGCTGGCTGTTGATTGCCGGTTTATTCCGGACATGCCGTTGGTAATTCAGGGTTTTGTCATCGGCTTGATCAATGCGTAAAAACTCATGCATCAACGCATAATATTTGCGCGTGGTGTTTTCATCAAACATGATACTGCGGTTTTTAAAGGTGTTGGCGAAGTACACCACCGGATTGGCGGCAACCGCAGCACTGAAGTTGTGCGGACTGAAAAAGGCATCACTCCAGCGCAAGGGGTAATAAGAAAATTTACCATAAACGCCAAATAACACCAGCAAGGCACTGGCGGGGGCCACCATGAGTTTGCCATGCCAGCGTAAATGGTGAATCTCGCGCACTTGTTCGCGTGCCTGCAAACGATAGATAACCCAGCTGTAGATCAGCAGGGATGCAATGAACCCCATGATCCAGGTAATGACCGAGTAGGTTTGCCAAACCATTTGCATGGAGATGTTGAAGTTTTCGAGAAAGCGCAGCACGGTCGCGTCGATGCGACGATTAAGGTAGGCGTAATGGCCAAAGTCGAAGGCGTAGACAAACAACAGGGCAAACATGATGGTGATCAGGTAAATCAGCCAGACGTGTTGCATTACTTTCGATTGGAAGGGACTGAGTCGACTTATCCAACCCAGCAAAAACACCGGCGCAATCATCAGTAAAGCTAACTGCAGGTCATATTTGCTGCCCAGATAAAATGCCGTGATGGTATGACCTGCGGGTGCGGGATCGCCGGGGTTTTGAAACACCAGCCAGAAAACCAGGCGCAGGGCGAAAAAAATCGTCACATTGAGCACGGTGACGAAGAATAAAAAGCGCAACAGGCGCGGGATTTTTTGTAGTGTCTTTCGCATGGGCGTTACAGTTGGTAAATGTGGCGCAGTATACCATATTGAAAAAAGGGGACTAGTGAATAGACCGGTGGGAGGCATCATTTTGCTTGACAGCGCTTGCGCGCGCAATGAATCATGCGACTCCACTGTCGATTCGGTATTACAAAACGGGTTGTTCGTCGATAGGAGGATAAAATTTTAATGAGGATAGTGAAATGAATTTTTGGCGTATTTTACGCAATAGCATGGTGGTTCTGTTGGCCTTGGGGTTGATCGCCGGGATCGGCCGGATTGCTGTGATGGCTTGGGGCGGCATTTATCATGGTGAACGCGCACCCTATTTACAATTACCGGCGACAACCGCGATAACGATCCGCTGGCAAACCTCTGCTGAGGAACGTGGCGTGGTGCAGTACGGATTGTCGCCAGGGCAGTGGCTTGGCTCGGCTCAGGAATCCCATGTCCGTGAAGCACATGAAGTGCGACTGAGCGGATTAACACCGGCGACGCGGTATTACTATGCCGTGGGCACGGATCAACACATCAGTTACGGAGGTAATACCGACTACTGGTTTGAGACCTCGCCGCCAACCGGTGCGCCTGTGGCGGTGCGAGGTTTGGTGTTGGGTGATCCCGGTTATGCAAACGACGGGGCACAAGCGCGGGTGCGTGATGCTGCAAGACAATGGCTGCAACAACATGCGCGGCCAGGGCGTGCTGATCTGGATCTGTTGTTGGCCACGGGTGATCTGGCTTATTCATCAGGTAGCAATCCGCAATTCCAGGAAAATTTTTTTCAACCCTATGCCGCGTTGTTACGCAACACGCCGGTGTGGCCAACCTATGGCAATCATGACGCGCGGCGCTGGGCGTATTTTAAAATTTTTAATTTACCGGCCAATGCTGAAGCTGGTGGTGTTGCCTCCGCGACTGAATATTATTATTCATTGGATTATGGTTCCGTGCATGTTGTCGTATTGGATTCACAAGTGACTGTCTTAAGTAAAGGTGGCCGGATGTACGATTGGTTACAACGGGATTTACAGGCAACGCAGCAACCGTGGTTGATCGCGATGTTTCACCACCCCCCTTATACCAAGGGTACCCACGATTCGGATAGCTGGCGTGACAGCTGGGGACGGATGGTGGAAATGCGTAAAAATTATTTGCCGTTACTTGAACAGTACGGCGTCGATTTGGTGTTGAGTGGCCACAGTCACATGTATGAACGTTCGTATTTGCTGGATTGTCATTACGGTACATCCGACTCGCTTAAGCCATTTATGATCCGCAGTAAGGATGCGCAGAGCGTGTATCACAAACAATCGTTAACACGTGGGCCACATCAAGGCACCGTGTATGCGGTGGTGGGGTCCTCAGCAAAGCTGGATAACGGCACGCTCAATCATCCGGTCTTGCCGGGCTCACGCCATGAACGCGGTACCTTGATGTTTGATGTGGAGGGGAACACCCTGCACGCGCGATTCATCAATGAGAATAGCGCGATCAGCGATGAGTTTACGATCATTAAAGGTGTTGCCACCGGGGTCAGCAGCAATGCCGAGTGTCATCAGACGCAGTAAAAATAAGTGGTGTGGTCAGAAAGTGGATTTACATCAGCCGCTCGACTGTCCAATACACACCGATCAGGGCTATACCGGCGCTAGCCGGTATTACAACATGCGTGCGGTAGCCACGTTTTTGTGAAAACCATTTGCCTACAAATATATAGCCGAGCAGGATCACGGCAAGTTGACCCAATTCCACACCCAGATTAAAGGTCAACAGTCCCAGTATAAATTCACCTTGCGGCAAACCCACCTCGTTCAGCACACCGGCAAAGCCTAAGCCATGCAACAGACCAAACAGGAATACAATGACAACGCGCCAGGTATGCAGGCGTGTGGTCAACATATTTTCTACCGCGACATAGACAATCGACAGGGCAATTAATGGTTCAACCACTGCCGCTGGCAATGATAATATCCCATACATTGACAGGCCCAGCGTGATGGAGTGCGCCAGTGTGAATGCGGTCACTTGCCACAGTAACAGTTTGTATCGCGTACTTAACAGAAACAGGCCCAGTACAAAAAGAATATGATCCAGGCCCAAGGGTAGAATGTGGGTAAATCCCAGGCTGATGTATCGGCCTGCCAATGACCAACGGTTTTGTGATTTAAATCCTTCACCAAGCAGGTAGGGATCGCTCTTGGTACCGTCCTGCAAATAAATTGCCGTGACGTTGCCTTGTGTATCCGGCTTTTCAACAGGAAAACGCACGATACTATCACCGAACGCCGCAGAGTAACGCCAGGTGAAAACGCGGGCATTGGCAGGCAATGAACCCTGAAAAAGAAGGCGGGAAATACGCGCGCGTTGTGTATCGCCGATCGCGGGGATGTCGATGGCGGTCAATTGAGGTATCACGCGCTGATTATCCAAATGAATTTCAATGCCTGCGTAATATTGCGGCAAGAATGCAGCGAAGCGTTGTTTCAGCTCGGCCGCAGACAACGTTCGAAGCTGCCGGTATTGATCGGCCACGGGTGATTCTTCGCTGTCGCGGTGCTGGGGACTCACTCCCGCGATGATCGCTTCGATATTGAGCTGTACCTCGATGTTAAATAGCTGCGTATCTTTGAAATCGACAGTCACAATCGCGGGGCGCAGCTCGTGGGCGGGCGCCGACAAACCATATAACATCGCCAAGCTGCTGCATAACAAAGCCTGTAATAATTTTGTGTTCATCAATTTCATTTCGTTACATAATCGTCCCGGTTATTGGCTATCACTGCGGATGTACCCCACATGAACTCATCTACCCTGTTGACCCTGCTGGGCATGACAATTTTCTGTACTCTCAGCATAACTACGCAGGCGCACGACTTTTGGATTGAACCTACGACCTTTACGCCGGAAGCCGGGGCACAAGTCGCGCTGCGACTCTATGCGGGCGAAGATTTTAAAGGGGAGGGCGTGGTATTTATTGCTCCCGGGGTCGAACGCTTTTGGGCGATGGACGCCCGCGGCGAAACGAAGGTGCAGGCAAATTCCGGGGATGATCCCGCGGGCAAGCTCACCCTTCGCGAGCAGGGTTTGACCGTGGTAGGTTATCAAAGCAAGGGCACCGTGATCAGTTTTGCCAATATTGGCGATTTTGAAAAATATTTGAATAAGGAAGGCCTGGAACGGTATCGCGAACTAGCCAGGAAAAAAAGCACGATTAAGCCGACTATCGCGGAGATCTATTCGCGCCATGTCAAATCGTTATTACGCGTTGCCGCAACGCAAAATACCGTAGCGGTGGATCGTGAGTTAGGATTAAAACTGGAGTTGATCCTGGAACAATTACCGTCGAGTAATCTTCCGGCACGCGTGCAGCTTAAATATAAAGGCAAGCCGCTCGGGGATACTCTGGTGGTTGCTTTTAATAAAAAAGATCCCCGTAAAAAATTCAAAATCCGCTCTGACACAGAGGGTCGTGTGCTGTTGCCTTTGAATGACCGTGGTATCTGGTTGATCACCGCGGTACACCTGACCCCCGCTTCGATTTTATCGCCGCATGATTGGGAATCATTCTGGGCCTCGCTGAGTTTTGAGCTGCCGTAGGGGCTGCTCGAAAAAAACGGCGGCTCAAAATGAGCCGCCGTTGCTGATCAACTGATCAGTTCCGGTTCTGTGTCCTCCGGGGAGTTGACGGTGATGTTTTCCACCTCCTCCGGTTCGGTGTCTTCACTGGTGACGTCGGTAATCTTCGTCACGTTCTGCACAAAACTGTCCTGATTGGCGCCACCGTTGTTGCCACCACCGCAGGCGGAAAGCAACGATCCGGTAAGAATCAGTATAGCTGCAAGTGTGATTGTATTAGT
>JANNJI010000087.1:0-3244 GCA_031405795.1 Gammaproteobacteria bacterium | reverse complement strand
ATTGGGCCAGGTTTCTGTTTTGGCCAACAGCAGTGGAATATCTTCCGGCGCATGCTGACCATCACCATCCAGGGTAACAATGTACGTTACCTTATGCTCTTGCGCTGCCAGGATCCCATCCCACAGGCTCGCCGCCTTACCTTGATTGGTCTTATGTTCGATTAAGGTAATTGGTAACCCATCGAGTGCGGCCCTTGTCCCATCTGTTGAGCCATCATCCACAATGATCACCAATGAGGAATATACCAAGGCACGTGATGCAATGTCGCGTATCGTCGCCTCTTCGTTAAAGGCGGGAATGATTACCGCGAAATGATGCGTATGAGTAGAAGGAGGCATGTGGACAGCGCTGCTTGGGAGTTAATGTCCCGGTAGTATATCCTTAACGAGGATGGATTGAATATCCGCGATCTGCTTCACGCCTTTTGCAGCACCGCCGCAAAAAAACCATCGGTATGATGAATGTGGGGAAACAGTTGGAACACCTCCGTCGGCATCGTTAAGTCAATGTGCTGTTGTTGCAATACCGTGTTCACCGGTACCAGCTGAAAAGAGGAATTATTTGCCAGGAAGTGATCGACGATCTGTTGGTTCTCTTGCGGTAACAAACTGCAGGTGGCATACACCAGGCGGCCGCCGGGTTTTAATAATTGTGCGGCGGCGGCGAGGATGCGTTGTTGTAACGCAACGATCTCGTCTAATTTGATCTCACGCCATTTAATATCCGGATTACGGCGCAAGGTACCAACACCGCTGCACGGGGCGTCGACCAGCACGCGATCAATGCGGCCACGCAGGCGTTTGATGTAGACATCATTTTCATCACGAATCACCCGTGGTCGGATATTATCGAGCCCGGATCGTTTCAAACGCGGTTTGAATTTCGCTAAACGTTTTTCGGAGATGTCGAAGGCATAGACGCTGCCGCTGTTTTGTTGCAGGGCGGCGATGTGCAAGGTCTTGCCACCGGCACCGGCACAAAAATCAACGGTGTTCAGATGTGGCTGTGCATCCAGTAAATAAGACAACAATTGACTGCCTTCATCCTGGACCTCGATCCAGCCGGATTTAAATGCCTTGGTCTGAAACAAGGGGCTGCGTTTGCCACGGCGCAAGCCCACCGGCGAATACGGGGTGGCTTCCGCCGGGAAGCCTTCGTCAGTGAGCGAGGCCGCGACTTGTTCGCGGGTCATCTTTTGGGTGTTGACGCGGATATCTAAGGTAGCCGGTTGATTTAAGGCATCCGCAAGTTTTAATGTTTCTTCTTCGCCATAGGTGGCGAGCAGTGGTTGCAGCAACCAGTTGGGCAAATTACTGCGGATGGCCAGTGGCAAGGCACTGACATCAATGCCGCGGATATGCTCAACCAACGCCCGCATCGGGACATCATCGATCATCTCCAGGCCAATATCTTCCAAGGCCCGTGCACTCCAGCCTTCTTTATAGAGTAGATAGGTGGCGATCAACATTGCCGGTGAAGCTGGTTGTTGGCCACACAGGTGTTCAAGCAGGATACGTTGGCGTAAACAGCCATACACGGTTTCGGCGATAAACCCGCGATCACGCGCACCCAGTTGCTTATTGTCACGAAAAAACAATTGGATCTTGGCGTCGGCCGGGGCATGGGTCACGAGTACCTCGGCCAGCAGGTGCGCGGTATGCCGGAGTAAATTGGGGTGGAGTTTTTTTAGCGGTTTGTCAGTGTTCATGATAGGATTTGCACCATATAAACGCGGGTAGGAAAACTATGCACATCATTAGCGCATTAAATAATGGGCTAGCATACCAGCTTCTGTGCTGACGTTTTGAAAATTATTAAATGTACTTCCAGGGTGGACTACATGAGTCTCCGGCGCTTCCAATACACCTCCGTCATGCAGGTACAGGCATGTACCCCTTGGCAACTATTACGTTGCAGGAAAACCATTGTCTCCGCATGCGTCAGAGGGTTGGTAAATTGAATCATCATGGTGCAAGACTCTGCCAGGCAAGGTGGGTATTCATTAAAGTAAAACACAGGAGGAGCTGACGATGAAAATGATTACCGCCATCATCAAACCGTTTAAGCTGGATGACGTTACCGCCCTGTCTGAGATCGGCGTGCAGGGTATCACAGTTACCGAGGTAAAGGGCTTTGGCCGACAGAAAGGTCATACTGAATTATACCGTGGTGCGGAATATGTCGTGGAATTTGTGCCCAAGGTGAAAATTGAAATTGCCACGCGTGCTGACATGGTCGAGCGCGTTATTGACGTACTCTGCCAGAGCGCGCGCACCGGTAAAATTGGTGACGGCAAGGTATTTGTCAGCGATTTACAACAGGTTATTCGTATCCGCACGGCGGAGAAAGATCACGAGGCTTTATAGGTTGCATGACGTAATAATTAAAAATTAAATTAGCGAGGGAGTAAAACATGTTGAAAATCAGTTCTATCGTAAAACGAACCGTCATGGTTTTTGCCGCCGTGATGATGCCGCTATTGGTGCAAGCGGCGGATAAGATCGATTCAGGCAATAGCGCCTGGTTGCTCACGGCAACCGCGTTGGTGTTATTCATGACCATTCCCGGTTTGTCATTGTTTTACGCGGGCTTAGTGCGTTCGAAAAATGTGTTATCCGTATTGATGCAGTGTTTTGCCATCACCTGTGTAGTGACGATGATATGGATCATCTTTGGTTACAGCCTGGCGTTTGGGGATGGCGGGGCGTATCTGGGTAACTTCGATAAGGCCTTTTTAGCGGGTATCGGTAAAGACAGTGTTGCGGTGGGGAAGACCATTCCTGAAACACTGTGGGTGATGTTTCAGATGACGTTTGCCATCATTACCCCGGCATTGATCGTCGGCGCCTTTGCCGAGCGCATGAAATTCAGTGCGATGCTGGTGTTCAGCACTGTTTGGTTAATTGTCGTTTATTTACCGGTATGTTATTGGGTGTGGGCGCCGAATGGCTGGCTGATGCAAAAAGGTTTGATCGATTTTGCCGGAGGTACCGTTGTACATATTAATGCGGGCACGGCGGCATTAGTCGCTGCGCTGGTACTGGGTAAACGCAAAGGCTTTCCCACCACCAGTATGATGCCGCATAACTTGACGATGACGGTTGCCGGTGCCGGTATGTTATGGGTTGGCTGGTTTGGTTTTAATGCGGGCTCTGCGCTCGAAGCGAATGGTTATGCTGGCTTGGCATTTATCAATACATGGGTAGCAACAGCCGCCGCAGCTATGAGCTGGATGGCAGCAGA
>JANNJI010000086.1:0-1340 GCA_031405795.1 Gammaproteobacteria bacterium | reverse complement strand
GATCGCGTCCGCGCCGATTTTCAGACATGCATGGCGATATATGATCAATTAGCGGTGACAAAGCCAACTAAAGGATCATCGCCATGCATGCACAACGAGTATGTCACAAGATCATGAATAATGCGTTAGGTTGGATGCATGCCTTGCGAAGAGAGGCGTTAACGACCTGTATTTTAGCGGTCATTAAAGGACAACGGTTGACGGTCACGGGAATGGGACGCGCCATCCACAGCGTGGCCAAAGAAAAGCATTGTATTAAGCGTGCGGATCGCCTGTTATCGAACGGCACACTGTACCGTGAACACCGGGATATCTACCACGTCTTCGCCCGCATTATCGTGGGGGCCACGACTCGCCCGGTGATACTGGTGGACTGGTCAGACTTAGATGGACGCAAAGGGCATTTTCTCCTGCGCGCCGCGCTTGCCTTGCAAGGCCGCACCTTAACCTTATACGAAGAAGTGCATACGGCGCTCACCAATGAAAGACCCAAAACACATAACGCCTTTCTCCACCGGCTCAAGGCCCTGTTGCCGCCGGGGTGTCGTCCGATCCTAATCACGGACGCCGGTTTCCGAACACCGTGGTTTAAGGCAGTGAAGAAACAAGGCTGGGATTGGGTGGGCCGGATCCGTAACCATCACCTGGTCAAACACGCCGATAACAGCACCTGGGTAGGCTCGAAAACCTATCATCAATATGCCACGACCACCGCCAAACATCTGGGCCGCGTGCTACTCACCCGCAGTGCGCCCCTTGACTGTGAATTGGTTCTTTACAAAGAGAAACACAAAGGCCGGGTGAAAAAGACCAAACTCGGCAACCGTGAGCGCTCCAGTCCGAGCAAGAAAAATGCAAAAGGACAACGCGAGCCGTGGTTATTGGCCACGTCGCTCACCGTCACCTCAGACTTCGCTGCCCACGTCGTGAAGATCTATAAAACCCGTATGCAGATTGAAGAAGGTTTTCGGGATAATAAAAGTGTTCGCTTTGGCTTAGGGTTTGAGTTACATCACACCCACAACGCCCGACGCTTACAGATCTTATTATTGGTCGCCTTGCTGGCCACCTTTGTGTTATGGATACTGGGCACCATGGCCAAACAATCCGGGCAACATTGGCAGTATCAAGCCAACACGGTGAAAGACAGAAACGTCTTGTCGGTGATTTATCTGGGCTTACGGGTGGCCTCTGATGAACGATTTATTTTTCATGAAAATGCTATCACGACAGCGGCGGAAACACTCTGGAAGATGATGGCTGAACATGCAAGTCCGGGATGAAAACGTGGGGATCCCTCAGATTCCGGCTCGCACTGTGTTTGGCCGGAACGACGAATC
>JANNJI010000085.1:0-2999 GCA_031405795.1 Gammaproteobacteria bacterium | reverse complement strand
GCTTTGCGATTGCACGTTTTCCATTGCGGTAATGATGTTTTCCGGGCCAGCCGCGTAGCCTATACGCCAGCCCGTCATGGCATAGGCTTTGGATACGCCGTTTAATACCAATGTGCGCGGATACAGATCGGGGCAGGCATTCAGAATGTTGGAGAAGGGTTGCTCATCGAACAGGATATGTTCATACATATCATCGGTGGCAATGAGTATCTGCGGATGACGACGCAATACTGCGCCTAGCGCCGCCAGTTCACTGTGTGAATACGCCATGCCGGTGGGGTTGGAAGGGCTGTTAATCACGAACAAGCGGGTTTTCGCTGTGATGGCGGCTTCCAGCTGCGCGGGGTTGAGACGAAATTGCTGTTCAATCCCCGCTGCGATGATCACGGGTACCCCATCGGCGAGCAAGACCATGTCGGGATAGGATACCCAGTAGGGTGCGGGGATAATCACTTCATCACCTGGGTTCAGCAGTGACTGCACCAGATTATAAAAACTTTGCTTTCCGCCACAGGAAACCAGTATTTGGTCGAGTTTATAGCTCAACTGGTTTTCGCGTTTGAATTTATTAACGATGGCGGTCTTGAGTTCTTTGGTGCCATCCACGGCAGTGTATTTGGTAAAGCCACCTTGAATGGCCGTGATCGCAGCTTGTTTGATATGCTCCGGCGTATCGAAATCCGGCTCCCCGGCCCCCAGGCCAATGACATCCCGGCCCTCGGCGCGCAGGGCAGCAGCACGGGCAGTGACGGCCAGGGTCGGAGAGGGTTTAATACGTTTGACGCGGTCTGATAAACGAATATCCAAGGAATCCATACTCCGGGGTCGGCACAAAGACGCGTAATATACTTGAAACAGGGTTCAACTCGAAAGTACATGGACAAGCAATTTCAATTAAATACCAATTTTGAGCCTGCCGGGGATCAACCGCAGGCGATTGCTGACCTTATTGGTGGCCTACAGGCAGGTGAGGCGGGTATGACGTTACTGGGGGTCACCGGCTCGGGCAAGACCTTTACGATTGCCAAGGTCATCGAGGCAGTGCAACGGCCGACGTTAATCATGGCGCACAACAAAACCCTGGCGGCACAGTTATACGGTGAGATGCGCAGCTTTTTCCCTCACACCGCAGTGGAATATTTTGTCTCCTATTACGATTATTACCAACCCGAGGCGTATGTACCGTCCACCGATACCTACATCGAAAAAGATTCCTCAATCAATGAACACATCGAGCAGATGCGTTTGTCCGCGACCAAGGCCCTGCTCGAACGGCATGACACGATCATCGTCGCCTCCGTCTCGGCGATTTATGGCTTGGGTGATCCACAATCTTATTTGAGCATGGTATTACATCTGGTACGCGGCGATAAATTGGATCAACGTGCCTTATTACGCCGCTTGGCGGAATTGCAATACACCCGCAATGACGTTGAGTTACGTCGCGGCACTTATCGCGTGCGTGGCGAGGTGATCGATATCTATCCGGCTGAATCTGAACGTGATGCATTGCGTGTAGAATTGTTTGATGATGATATAGAAAATCTCAGTTATTTTGATCCCTTGACCGGTGAGATTGTGCGGCGTGTGCCGCGTGCGACGATCTATCCCAAAACCCACTATGTTACCCCGCGCAAAACCATTTTAGATGCCATCGATCAGATCAAGGCCGAGCTGCGGCAACGATTAGAGTTTCTTTATCAAGAAAATAAATTGGTCGAGGCACAACGGCTGGAGCAACGCACCAATTTTGATATTGAAATGATGGTGGAACTGGGTTATTGCTCAGGGATCGAGAATTATTCCCGTTACCTGTCCGGGCGCCAGCCGGGTGAACCACCGCCGACGCTCATGGATTATTTACCGGATGATGCGCTTCTGGTGATCGATGAATCGCATGTCACCGTGTCGCAATTAGGCGCGATGTATCACGGTGATCGTTCGCGCAAAGAGAATCTGGTGCAATATGGATTTCGATTGCCATCAGCGCTGGACAACCGGCCACTCAAATTTGCAGAATTTGAGCGGCTCGCACCACAAGTGATCTTTGTCTCAGCCACCCCTGCCGATTACGAGAAACAACACTCCGGGCGCATTGTCGAACAGGTCGTGCGTCCCACCGGCCTGGTGGATCCGTTGATTGAAGTGCGACCCGCGACCAGTCAGGTCGATGATCTGTTATCTGAAATTCGCAAACGTGTCGCGGTCACCGAGCGGGTACTGGTGACGACGCTGACCAAACGCATGGCCGAAGACCTCACCGATTATCTGAGCGATCACGGCGTGCGAGTGCGGTATATGCATTCGGATATCGACACGATGGAGCGCGTCGAGATCATCCGAGATTTTCGCCTGGGCGAATTTGATGTGTTGGTGGGGATCAATTTATTGCGCGAAGGCTTGGATATCCCTGAGGTGTCATTAGTCACGATTCTGGATGCTGACAAGGAAGGGTTCCTGCGTTCCGAACGCTCGCTGATTCAAACCATTGGCCGTGCCGCCCGCAATATCAATGGTAAGTGTATTCTCTACGCCGACAGAATCACCGGTTCCATGCAACGCGCGATGGATGAGACCCAGCGACGTCGCGACAAACAAATCGCCTTTAATAAACTGCACGGTATCACCCCCAAGACGATTATGAAGGCCGTGCCGGACGTCATGGAGGGTGTCTATGCCACGGGGCGGCTTTCATCGCGTGCCTATGCCAAGGTGGCTGAGGAGGCGGCGCATTACGCACACCTGTCGCCAAAGCAATTGGCCAAGCAGATCGTACAGATGGAACAGCAGATGTATCAGCACGCCCAGAATCTCGAATTTGAAGACGCAGCTCGCCTGCGTGATGAGCTCAGCCGTTTACGTCAGCAGGGGCTGACCCTGGTGGGCCAGGAAGAAGTCATCGCAGTTGAGAATTAAGGTGTTTTTTCCTTGCCACCACACGGTCGATTCCGGTATCGTGTGCGGCGCTTCAACAGGCGCGTAGCTCAGCTGGTTAGAGC
>JANNJI010000084.1:0-1268 GCA_031405795.1 Gammaproteobacteria bacterium | reverse complement strand
ATCGGCCAGCTTATGGCGGGCCTCCACTGCCTGTTCAAAGGGTGCAGGGAAGTCCTGAACATATTGGGTAAACACGCGTTTGGCGTCGTTAAGCAAATTACCTTTTTCATAAAAGCCACCAGCTTGCCACAACAGATTGCGGCTGTATTCAGGGTTGGCTTTGTTGGCAGCGGCCAAACGTTCCATTTCAGTGGCGGCGCGGGTAGTCTGACCGGTTTCACTGTAAATAAAAGCCAGCTTTTCCGGTACGGTGCCCGCCAATTTATGTGTGGGGAATTCGGTACGGAAATTTTCCAACAGCGCGGAGGCTTTTTTGTAATCTTTTAATTGGATAAGGGTGGTGGCAGCGTCGTAATCGGCATTGGCGCGTAGTGCGGAGACAGGCGTGATGGACTTAACACTCAGGAAAAAGGCCAAGGCGCCCGGCATATCACCTTTGTCACGGGCCTGTTCGCCTTGTTTGTAAATACTGGCAGCAAGACGATCATAAATTTCGGCATATTGTTTATCTTGCGGCGGGATCACATTCAGACTATCGCGATAGGCTTGTTGCGCCTGCGCATAATTTTTTAGTTCAAATTCAGAGTGGCCGAGCACGACCAAGGCAGTGCGTTTGAGCGCCGGGTCGGCAACATTGAGTTTTAGCACTTTCTGCGCGGTGGCGGCGGCACGCAAATAATCCGCCATGGCAAAAAGTTGATCGGCGGTTTTGGTCAGGACTGCAGGGACGCGTTTATCAGTAGGAAAACGATCACTGAAACGTAAGGCGCTGCTGATCGAGCGTTGCCGCCAGTTCTTGGTATAGTCGGCCGCCGGGGTCACCTTTTCCAATTCAGTGTAGGTCAGCAACGCGGCGTAGGCGGCCTCGGCACTTTTTGCGTGATCAGGATATTCATAAGCGGTTTTCTCAAATTCATCAGCGGCACGAGGATAAAATTTGCCGTCATAAAGTGATTCCGCCATCAGGAAGTTCATTTGCGGGACATTCTTGTCATTGGGCAGATTTTTTAGATACATGCCATACCACTCTGCGGCCTTGGCAAAGTCCACCGGCGCCTTGGAGATCCGAGCATTGGCGTGGAAATGACTGGCCAATTCCGTGATATGTGCGCCCAGCAAGGGACGTATCCGTTCGCGTGATTCGGTATTTTGTAATTCCCAATACGCTGACCCTACTCCATACAGTCGCACGAATTCTTCTTTGGCAGGAATAACCAGCGAAATCAAATTAGCTTTTTGATAGGTCTTGATCGCCTCGGTGATCTCGC
>JANNJI010000083.1:0-4244 GCA_031405795.1 Gammaproteobacteria bacterium | reverse complement strand
GGTTGCCAATGTACCTGTATAGGATACATATCGATCCACGCTGTCGGGAAGCACGGCGCGATCTGTCCGATCCCTATCAACTCCATTCCACTCTCTGCCGGGCGTTCAGCACACCGGACAGAAAATGCCCGGAAGGAGAATTCTTGTGGCGGTTGTGCTTTTTGTTGTGGGTACTGTTGTTGATTGGCCTCGGTGTCAGGCAATGTCACGGTGGTACCGTCCACCAGTTTGACGCGGTGTCCTTGCCAATGCCAATGGCGGGGTATTTGTTCCAACATTAATTGCCCGGTTTGTTTGACCAATTCGGCAATCATGTCGGTGGGTAACCGTTGTCTGGCTTTGCAATAAGCACCCGTGGTGGTGCTGCACGCCGACAAGCCATTAAACACACGCTCAACAACGTGGTGATTCACCGTGTTTTGACAGGAGGCATCGGTATTCATCGCCTATGCCAAAAACAGGGACAAGGTGGTAGTGGGCGTGTACAGCCGTTCTCGATGTACGGGTTGCTGTTGTTCGACAATGTCCAGTAACTGGGGACTGGTGAGAATATTAAAGAAAGTGTAAGCGTTGGTGTTGTGAGCCTGATGGGCAAGAAGGTGTTGTTGTTGCTGGCGCAATCGTTTCTGGCTAGTATGCATGAGGGCTGGCGACTCCATGATGGTGGTGGTTGTGTGGTAACAATTAGCTTACCCTCTCGCCAGCCTTTTTTATTGTTTTCAATGGGTTGTCGTGTGTTTTATATTCGGTTAGGGCTTAAGTAAGTGCCATTCGAGTCAGGCCTTACGTTTGACATTTACTGCGTTGCTAATATTTACAAAATGCTGGAGGAAAAATGAAAAAAAACGGGATTATTGTTCTCCTACTGCTGATACTGGGGTTTCATTTTAATTGTGTGCAGGCGCGGGAACGTGGGCGGCATGTACTGACACCCAAACTTGGAACTTTCTCGCTGAATAATTCTACTCAGAGCAGCGGTCGAGTTTTTGATACCCAGTCAGATTCAGTATTGGGTTTTGAATACGCATGGCATCTGGATACGGGGTTTTCCATCGGTGGGGATTTTTTACACTATGAAAATACATTTACTACCTTTACTTCGTTTGAGGCAAAGACAAATGTTTTTCTGTTTAACACCAAGTATCATTTTAATCGCGATAGTCCATGGCAACCTTTTATCGGAGTTGGGGTCGGCATTGCACTAACAGATTCAACAGGTGAATTCTTTATCGGTAATCATAGTGGACCTGCTTACCAATTAGTGGCTGGACTGACTTATCGTTTTAAATATGTCGGAGTCTATGCTGAGTACAAGTGGCTCCACTCAAAAGTGGAAGACACCTATTTGGGAAGTACGATTAGTGAGATCGATCTTAGTGGACATGGGGTGCAACTGGGTATAAGTATTTTATTATGAGCAAAGCGATCGCGGCTATCGTTCGGGGTCAGGCTCGATTGATCCGACACGACAAAACAGAGCGACAGCGTCAGGTCTCGAATTATTGCACGACGTAAAAGGCAACTCGTGTACAAGGTAATAAAATTGAATTGCAAAGCAGTTTGCACGACAGCATTGCAACTTCCCCACCATCCGTTTATTCATGTGTCCGCTAACCCACGGATAACTATCAGGTTCATGCCGTGGCACAGTGTTTGCGATATGGTTTTTACAACAACTATCGCTGGAGGGCGCCATGTCTGCAAGCTGCCGTTTGAATTGTGTTGGAACGCCACATTCAATGAGTAAGTGCACCACACGCTTCCGTATAGGCCTCATACGGAGTTTTTGGGACACAAGCTGTAAATTGGCTAGGTAGTCTTCCTTAAGAAAACGCCATTCTCTACTGACCCCTTGATCCGACAAAAATACAATGTTAACAAAAACAATATGATACATGATGAATGTTCGAATTTTTCGTTTGTTGCGTATATTGCGTTTGAGTACTAGAATAAACATCACACTTACATACATATAGTTGCAGCGCATTAAACAGCAAACTAACTGCAGACTTTGGAGCTCGATTTATGACACATTCCCTCAAAATTACGGACCAATCGCCGTCCCCTCCCAGCATGGAGGACATGCAAATAGCAGCGGAGAGTAGCCGCCTGCTCGCGGCCTTAATCGGTCGTGGCGAGAAGGCACAGCTCCGGGTTGTGGATGGCGACCAGACAATAACGGTGCCGGTGTCAGCAATGCGGATGCTGGTGGATATTCTGGCACACATGGCAGATGGAGAAGCCGTTGCATTAATCCCGCAGCATGCGGAATTAACAACTCAGCAAGCGGCGGATTTTCTGAATGTCTCTCGTCCGTTTTTCGTAAAATTACTCGAAGAAGGCAAGTTATCTTTCCATAAAGTAGGCAGTCATCGTCGGGTGTATTTCCGTGACTTGGTTGTGTACAAGGAAAAGAACAGGCAGGAGAGCCTACAGGCATTAAATGAATTGGCGGCACAGGCGCAGGACTTAAAGCTGGGTTATTAGTACATGGCGAATTTTACCGCTGTTTTTGATGCCTGCGTTTTGTATCCAGCGCCACTACGTGATTTACTGATGAGTGTCGCGTTGACGGATCAGTTTCGCGCCCGATGGACTGACGCAATTCATGACGAATGGATGCGCAATTTGCTAAAAGATCGCCCCGATCTAACACGACAACAACTGCAAAAAACCGCTGAGTTGATGAATCATGCGATACCGGATTGTCTGGTTAAAAATTACGAAGATCTCATTGCGTCCTTGTATTTGCCAGATCCGGATGATCGTCATGTGTTGGCGGCTGCGATAAAATGCCAGGCCGATGTGATTGTTACTAACAACCTAAAGGATTTTCCAAAAGCCGTTTTAAGCCGATATGATATTGATGTACAGTCGCCGGATATATTTCTTAGCCACCTATTTGACTTAAATCCAACCGCGTTTTGCAGTGCGGTGCGGCAACAGCGGGAGCGGTTGAAAAACCCGCGCTATTCTGCGCAAGAATTACTGGATGTATTTTATAGACAAGGACTGCCGTTAACGGTCAATAATCTTAGGGAAGTGATCGGTCTTCTCTGATCAACTTACTCCTGCTATATCTTCGACGAAATAACTGTTCCGAATTCCTGTCCACCTTGTTTAATATCGCTTCCTACGGTGGCTGTGGTAGGTCGGGCTTCAGCCCGACAATGTCGCCGCGTTAGGCAAACGGCGATGAATGCGTCACTGGTTGTTCAGCCTTGATTATACACAATGCCAGGGATTGCACGAGCGGTTGCCTTAGGTAGGCTCAGCCCGGATGTTCCTCTACTTTCATCGGGTCGGGCTTAAGCCCGACCTACACAAAATATACATCGCAACCCGCCGCTTTGTTTAGTGGACACCATTTAGGAACAGTTATTTAGAGATGGCTATACGAACACGCTGTGACGCCTATCAAGCACTTTTTTCTTGCCAGAAACCCATAGCTGAAGCCAAGACAATACGAGTGAACACGTAGACCGGCAATCGGATTGGTAACGAATATTATAAAAAAGCGATTGCGATTTCCGAATCGACCGGCGAAAAAAACCGGGCAACAGTGGGTGGAATTATTTCTAAAAAAACTCACCGATCTTTCAAAAGAATAATACCCGTTCCTGCGCTTAACGCGTTTCGATAAACTCCAGTGCATTGCCATCCGGATCACGGCAAAACAAGGCGCGCCGACCAGAGCGGCTTAATGTATAAACCGTCCCCGCGTGATCCAATGCTGCCTGCAACGCATCAAGCGATGTCACTGCCATCGCCGTATGCCGATCCCGGCCGCCATGTGCGGGACGCCCAACGATGGGATCGGGATTAGGTAATTCCAGTAAATGTATTTGCTGTTGACCGATGATCAACCACGCGCCGGGATAACCTAAGTCCGGGCGCTGCGGATCAATTGGCATACCCAACACGCCGTGATAAAACGCCAAAGCTCGCTGTGTATCACGCACCAGGATGCTGGCATGCAAGACGGTGGTAATGGCAAAGGTTGTCATCGCTCAACCTGCCTCCGGTTTGGGTTCGGGTAAATGGCGAATCGCCAAATACGCTGCCAGCATTACCGCTGTACCGCCAACCCATTCAATCGGCCGGGTTGTTTCATGCGCCAGGATTAACGATGACACACTCGCCACCACCACTTCAAACAACATGATCACGGCAGAACGATGCACCGGTAACTTTGAAATACCGTAGGTCACACTCAATGTCATCACACCCATACCCAACATCCC
>JANNJI010000082.1:0-4346 GCA_031405795.1 Gammaproteobacteria bacterium | reverse complement strand
ACCAATGATCAATCGGTGGTGCACATCGTTGACTGGTTATTGCAATTCGCCTTTGAACAACGCGCCAGTGACATCCATCTTGAACCACGCCGGGAAATGAGCAACATCCGTTTTCGTATCGACGGTGTGATGCATACGGTTTATGAAATGCCTACCGCGGTCATGACCGTGGTGATCGCACGTATCAAAGTACTGGGCCGGATGGACGTGGTGGAAAAACGCCGACCACAAGACGGACGTATCAAGAGCAGAACCCCCGCTGGTGATGAAATTGAATTACGTTTGTCGACCATGCCCACCGCCTTTGGCGAGAAAATGGTAATGCGTATCTTTAATCCCGATGTATTGGTCAAGGACTTCTCGGCACTGGGATTCAGTGAGCGGGATATTACCGATTGGAATCGCATGATCGATCAACCGCACGGCATTGTGCTGGTGACCGGTCCGACCGGCTCGGGCAAAACCACGACCTTGTACTCCACGCTAAAAATGTTAGCGACACCGGAGGTCAATGTCTGCACGGTGGAAGACCCGATAGAAATGGTTGTGCCTGACTTCAATCAAATGCAGGTGCAGCATAATATCGGTGTCAGTTTTGCCGCCGGTATCCGCACCTTGTTACGTCAGGACCCCGATATCATCATGGTGGGTGAGATCCGTGATAAAGAAACAGCGGAAATGGCAATTCAAGCTGCACTCACCGGACATTTGGTGTTGTCGACCTTGCACACCAATGATGCCGCCGCCGCGATTCCGCGTTTGCGCGAGATCGGCGTGCCAGCCTATTTAATCAATGCAACTTTAGTCGGCGTGATGGCGCAACGTCTGGCGCGTACTTTATGTCCGCATTGCAAAGAACCCACCGAGATTGATCCACAAATCTGGGAATCGTTAACCCGGCCGTGGAAAATGTCCGGCAAAGGGCAGTTTTACACAGCGGTGGGTTGTGAGAAGTGTCGGCACACCGGCTATTATGGTCGCCTTGGTTTATATGAAATCATGATCATGGATCAAAATCTGCGCACTAAGATCACCCCGGACAGCGATGCCGATGCGATCCGGCGCGAGGCGGTTAAACTGGGAATGACCAAGTTACGTATTTCCGGTGCACGCAAAGTGGCAATGGGCTTGACTACCATTGAAGAGATCTTAAAGATTGTGCCGCCCGAGGATGAACAGTAACAAATGCATTAAATTCAATGCATGGTGTATTTTTGAATATGATCCAGCAGATCTCCCGGTTCAAAGGGTTGTAATAAATAATCGGTGATACCCTGGTGCATCTCCCGGTCTATCTCATTCTGGCGATAATGCTGCATCAGGCTAATGATCGGTACCGCATTCCAACCGGGATAATTGCGCAGTATCGGTAACAACCGCAGACCTTTATCTCTGAGCCATTCTTCATTCATGAAGATCAGGTCGGCGGGCACCTCATTTTCAATATGCAAGATAGCCGCACCGGGATCGGTAATGATATTGATCCGGAAACCTTCACGGTTCAACAGAAAATGGAGCAGACTCGCCAGGTATTCGTCTTTTTCCAGCACTAAGATCGTTTTATCAACATTCGCGGTCAATCCGGGTAATCGTTTTTGTGCACTGGTTGTCATGAAGTTGGTTTTCCTCGGCAAAGCGTTGTGTGAATTTGCGTTAGATCATTCATCGGATCATCTGGCTGAAGCTTTATGGCCTATTGAAGGGATTTGCGCAAAACGTGATCGGAGCCACAGGATAATCCCGTGTTAGATCACGGTTTCACTGGAACAACGCGAGTAATTCCCACGCGTGTTGGCGTTTTTTGCCATTACAACTGATAGAACGCCGTACTTGAAGTTTTTTGATTTGAGAAGCGTGTTGGTATGTGGTGCGGGTAAAGGGTGTATTGTGATTGGAAATCAGTACGGGGATACCGCGTTGTTGCGCTTGTTCGGCCAACATCCCGAGTTGCACTTGCTGGCTTAGATCAAAACCGCCGCTGCTGTAACTGGTAAAGTTCGCCGATTTGCTGAGTGGCACGTACGGTGGATCGCAATAGATCACGTCGCCTGGTTGCGCCTGGCTTATGACTGCGGCAAAGCCGCTAAGCATAAATTGCGCACGTTGTGATCTGTGATGAAAGGCCAGCATTTCATCCGCAGGAAAATAAGGACGCAGATAGCGGCCGAACGGTACATTGTATTTTCCCGTTGCGCTGTAACGGCATAGGCCGTTATAACCATGGCGATTTAGATACAGAAACAACGCGGACTTGCGGATCAGATCGTCAGTGTTATTAAACTCAGTACGACGCCGATAATAATAGTCCGCATTGTTGGTACTGTCACGAAATAAGGTTTGGCAGGTATCGATGAAGTTCGTGCCTTGCCGCTGGAGTGTTTGGAATAAATTGATAAGGTCTGGATTGTTATCTGCCAGCAGATATTCGGGGTAATCGGTATTCATGAATACCGCAGCGGAACCAGTAAAGGGTTCAATCAGGCGTTGACCTGTCGGCAACATCGCGCGGATGGGTTCAAGCAAACGGTATTTATTGCCAGCCCATTTTAGAAACGGTCGGATGCCGCCGGTAGAGGATTTCACGACACGCGTTGCCTATAAGTCTTTGGTGAATACTTTTGACTGGCGCGAGTAATTATACAAGCCCTGTTTCTTTGCCGGTAAGAAACTGATATCTGCCGCCTGGAAGCCACGTTCACGAAACCAGTCAGCGGTACGGGTAGTGAGCACAAATAGCTTTTTCAGTTTTTGGTTCTTGGCTTGTTTGGTGACGTAATCAAATAATTCATGGCCACGACCTTCGTCACGATAATCACGATGCACCGCCAGGCAGGCCAGCTCGGCGGCCTTTTCCTCTGGATAGGGATACAGTGCAGCAACAGCAACGATCAGACCATCACGGGTAACCACGGTAAAATGCTGTATTTCCATTTCGAGTAATTCACGCGAGCGGTGGATCAAAATGCCTTCCTGTTCCAAAGGTTCGAGTAATTCGAGTATGCCACCGATGTCTTCAATGGTTGCCTGACGCGTATTCTCGAAGGTCTGTGCACTGATCAGTGTGCCAATACCATCGCGGGTAAATAATTCTAATAACAAACCACCGTCGATATCACGATTGATTAAATGCACCCTTGGCACACCACTATTACATGCCTTGATGGCATGTTCCACCGTGTGTTGCAAGGTTGCGCTAACTTGCTGTTGTTGTAACAGTGTTTGTGCCTGGGTATAGGTTAATTCACGGATCGGCTTGCGCTTATTGTCGGCGATGCCATCTTCATCGGTGAAGACAATCAATTTCGCGGCCTTGAGCTGGATCGCCGTCGATGTCGCCAGATCCTCGGCGGTGAGATTGAAGATTTCGCCGGTGGGCGAATAACCCATCGGCGACAACAAGACGATATTACCGTCTTCCAACTGCCGTTGAATGGACAGATGATCAATCCGCCGCACCTCACCGGTATGTTGATAATCCACACCACCGCGCACCCCCAGCGGTTGTGCCGTGACAAAATTACCGGAGACCACCCGGATATCGGCCTTACCGTCCGGGGCATTGGTCAGTCCCATCGAGAGCAACGCCTCGATTTCCACGCGCACACTACCCGCGGCTTCGATAACGCACTCCAAGGAGACGGTATCGGTGATGCGCAGACCATCACTGTATTGCCACTCGATACCTTTTTCTTGCAGGCGTTGTTCAATCTGAGGCCGCGCACCGTGTACCAGGACCAGACGGATCCCTAAGTTATTCAACAGGGCGATGTCATGCACCAGACTGGGAAACTGCGCGTCTTCCAACATTTCACCGCCAAACACAATGACAAAGGTCTTGCCACGAAAGGCGCGGATATATGGCAGGGAATTCCGAAACCAGTGGACAAATGCTTGTTGGGATTGCTTAGTGGTTTTCATCAGTACTCTGAACTCAAGGGGCCTGTGCATAGTGGATTTAATATTGAAGAATACTTGATTCGGTGTGCTGAATCCAAGATATTTTGGGGTTGGGTGCTGAGTTTTACTATAGCTCAGGGGATAATCTGTCTGCGGAGGAGGGGCCGAAAGCGAATTTTTTGGAAAGATTACTAACCTTGTGGTTCAATGACGGCGTGAGGTTCATAAGAAGGCATGTTTTTCCTATGAGTGACTTAAATCTGATTGATATCGAAGCAAGCGGGCTTCATGTCGATTCGTACCCAATTGAAATTGCCATTTTAGTTAATGGTGAAATGTTCTCGTGGCTGATTGCGCTCGCCTGGCGTTTTGGTGATACCAACGGCGCGCTGGACGTCACCTTCAACGGCACCGGCAAGCTCTATGTCGCAACCGGCGCGGGCTTTGCT
>JANNJI010000081.1:0-5276 GCA_031405795.1 Gammaproteobacteria bacterium | reverse complement strand
ACGGGCCGGTAAAAGGCTGTCAAGGTTGGCTTGCGACAAGGTATCTGTTTGTTTGCCAGCGAAAGGTGCGTGAGAAGATTCGGGTAGCCTGTTTTCCAAATGGATAGGTGCGATGCTGTCGACAAGAACGGGCTTTATTGGTATTTTGATGTCATGTTTTGTTTCTGCTCGTGTGCGGAAGAGATTTCCAACAATGCCGTTATTTTATCGAAAGTCATTAAAGCTTTCAGGCAGCTCGATCTGGCTGGGTGCTGTGGTATCGGGCTTACTGTTCTGTACCTTTACTCTGGCTGCAAAACCTGGTGCACAGAGTAATGTGATGCTGGCCACCTATCCTCTAGCGCAATCCCCTGGTTTATCTCTACGGTTAACCATTGCCCCATGCAAAAAGAAAAGTTGCAACGTCTTCGTGCAATTGGTTCAAGGTGAAAAAGTCATAAGTCAACTGCCATTGAAATGGGATGCCAACACCCAGGATCATGAACAGCAACAGGTCGGCAATGATTTCGGATATGGGGTCGGCGATCCTTTGGATGAAAGTACCCAATGGCAATCCTGGATACTTGGTCAATCGGAAGAAAACAGTGTTTCTGTAATAGTACAACCAATTACATTAGCCGATGGCATTGAGGGGTTGGCTGTAAATCAAACGGGAGGTTTTGAACATATCAAACGTAACCACGCAGTTTACATTGTAACAAATAGTAAGTTGCTGTTAGCTTGGGAATACACGGAGGGTGCGGGGCCGCATTGGTCTAAAATGATCTCACCGGTAAACGTTAATGGTTCACGCGAACTCATCATTCTCTCAGGTTTTCGCAGCGCTGATAATGAGACTGCCGATGTGCTGGACATCGGTTACTTGAGTTGGAATCCAAAAACAGGAAAAGTACAGAAAAAAAGCAGTGGCCATACCCCCTTATACTATGTCGTCGTCTACCCTTTTAATGATATTCCAACCGCTCAAACGTTTAAACAGAGTCACTCCGATTGTCTCGGTAATTTTTCCCTGCTGGACAAGGAGAGCAATATAAAGAAGTTTTTTTCAAAAATAACATTTGTTGCAGTAACGCATATTAAAAAGCTGGCGGAACAGGTGCGTGACAAGGTGGTCACTTGTTTGCCTGCGAATAAAAATATAAAAGTAGAGATTGTTAGCAGTGTGTTGAACAATGCAGAACTTAATGAAAATTTTTCAAGCCGATTCATGTTGGTAGCCGGAAACAGATTGTTTTAATGGATTCCGGTTTGTACTGCGTTTGGCTGGAATAAGGTTGATATGCGCTACAGTAGCAAGGATTCTTTATGGCGAATGCGACACAACGCGGCCCAATTCCCGTCTTTAGGTTTTACGTTTCTGGCTTAGTTTGACAGAGTAACGTTCTATGATATACATTATATTTGTGTATATCAAAGAGGTGCGTATCATGCAAGTCTCAAAATGGGGTAACTCTCTCGCTGTCCGACTGCCTTCCGCGTTAGTTGAGGCGCTTAATCTTAAGGAAGGTGAAGAAATTGATCTTCATGTGATTGACTCGCGAACCTTTGAAGTTTCCAAGAGGCCGGAAATTAAAGAACTGCTTGTGCGTTTGCGCCAATTTCGCGGTCGACTACCTGCGGATTTTCACTTTGATCGTCTTGAGGCCAACGAACTGGATGACACCCGGTGAGCAGGCCTTTCATCGACAGCAATGTAATTTTGTATTTACTCTCCGGCGATCCTATCAAGGCCGACCGTGCTGAAATGATACTCGGTGAAGGAGGTGTCATTAGTGTACAGGTGCTTAATGAAATCGTGTCAGTATGTATGCGCAAGCTGAAAATGACGTGGGAGGAAATTGATTACATTTTACTGGTGGTTAAATCTGCCTGTGCTGTGGTTCCACTCACGCTGGAGGCACATGAAAAAGCCGTTGAAGTTTCCAAACGCTATCAAGTTTCGTTTTATGATTCACTTATTTGTGCGGCCGCTTTGTTGGCCGGAACAAAGATTATATTGTCGGAAGACATGCAAGATGGCATGAATATCGATGGATTGACCATCAAAAACCCATTTCGTTAACGAAGCCGGTAGGAGGGAAGAAACAGTATTTTCAGGCGCAGGGGGTGTACGTGGGCTGTTAGGGTGAGTAATTTCGGAAGTGGCCTGGTTGGCAAACCATTTAAATTAACTAAAACTATTGTGAAATCAGCCGACTATAAGCTAATGTTAGAGTATTGTTAAAAACCATACCAGAATGAGTGCTTAATCCTCTGGGACGTGGTTTAATCACGCAGAATGTTTGAGCAGGTTTCTATTATGTCGACAGCCTTACCATCGCAATCGGGTTTGCAACGCATCCTGGTACTGAATTCCAAGGGCGGCTGCGGCAAGACGACGATTGCCACCAACCTCGCCAGTTATTTTGCCAGTGCCGGGTATCAAACCGCCTTAATCGACCACGATCCGCAAGGGTCCAGCATGCAATGGGTGAGTTTGCGGCCCAAGGAAAAACCACTGATTTATGCCGTATCCGCCGCTGAGCGCGCCCGCACCGGGGTGACCCAGACGTGGCAACGGCGCGTGCCACCGGGCACGAACCGGATCGTCATGGATGCCCCAGCGGGGGTGATGGGCCCGCAGTTACAGGATTTTGCGCGTCAGGTGGATGTCATTCTTATCCCTGTGTTACCCAGTCCCATCGACATTCATGCCGTTTCCCGTTTTATCGAAGATTTACTGCTGGTGGGCAAGGTGCGCAGTTTTGGTGTGCACGTGGGGGTCATCGCCAATCGGGTGAAAAAGAACACGGTGGTATACGATGCCCTGGAAAAGTTTTTGAACTCACTGAAACTGCCGTTTTTGACCACGCTGCGTGATACTCAGATTTATGTGCGTGCCGCATCGCGGGGTGTCGGCGTTTATGAAATGTGGGATGAACGTGTGCATCACAATCAGGTGGACTGGCAACCGGTGGTGGCCTGGCTAGAAGGACTGGCTGTGCAGAAAGAGCAAGCGCGTCAGGGTAATCAACCCACCAGTATCGCTTTACCGGCGGCGGTGTCCACCACGTTCACCGGATAATCGTATAACCGTGACAGATTGTCACACGTCAGCAATTGGTTAATCTCGCCTGTTTGAATCTCGCCGTCGGCAAATATCAGCAGCGCGTGGTCGCAATAACGCAACGCAAGCTGTACGTCATGCATGGCCATGATCAGCAGCTTGTTGTCTTTAATACACACATCAGAAAAATAATTTAATAATTGATGCTGATGACGAATATCCAGGTGGTTGACCGGTTCATCCAGTAAAAATACCTCGGGCCGTTGCGCGATGACCAGGGCTATTGCCAGACGCTGTCTTTCCCCGCCCGACAAGGTTGTGATATCACGCTCGGCCAATTCGGCTAAATCAACACAGGTCAGGGATTGACAGGCAATTTCTACATCATCCGCGTTTTCCCACTGCCAGGGGGGCACATGCGGATGGCGTCCAAGTAATACATAATCCAGCACCCGGCCGCCCATGGGTGCGGAAAAATCCTGAAACAAAAATGCCAGTTGTTGACTCAAGGCGCGACGCGGCCAGCGTGACAGCGCCGTGCCATTAAGTTGTATCGCGCCTTGTTGTGGCGGGTGCAAACCTGCCAGGGTGTGTAACAGCGTTGTTTTACCGGCGCCGTTCATCCCCAGAATTGCCCAACGTTGTCCACCGTGGAATTCAACACTGAGATCCTGGCACAGTGTCTTGTTGGCAATGTGCAGGTGTAATTGTTGCGTGGTGAGGGTTGGGGTATTCATGTGCGCTGGGTGGCATGGCGCTGCATTAAATATAAAAAGATTGGCACACCCAACAGGGCAGTGAAGACACCCACCGGCAGTGAGATTTGCGTATATAAACTGCGCGTGAGGGTATCGGCCAGCAATAACAGGCTACCACCGGTGCACACGGCGGCGGGTAATAACCAGCGATGATCGTGTAATCCCGCCAGACGTAATAGATGCGGGATGATCAAACCGATAAAGCCTATACTTCCGGCCTGCATCACGGCCACGGCGGTGAGCAAGGATGCCACTACGAAGATTTGCCAATGCAGACGCTCCACCGGTACGCCCAAGGTTTTTGCCTGCATACTGCCAATGGCCAGGATATTTAAGGCAGGTGCCCAGATGAGTGCCACGCCTAAGCCACCGAACAGTACCAACAAACCTGTCCAAGAAAGCTGTGCATAATTCAAATCGCCCATTAACCAAAACAACATGCCGCGCAGGTTTTGTTCCGGGGCAACGCTCAACAAAAAACTGATGACGGCACCCCAGCCGCTGGCCAGTACCACACCGGTCAAGAGCATGCGTGTGGTGGTCCACACGCCTCCACTGCGGGCCAGCGCAAATACCAATAACATGGAGAGTAATGCGCCTGCAAAGGCACCCAGGTGAACCGCGGTGGCAGTTAATCCCAGCCACATGCAAAACAATGCAAACACACTGGCACCACCGGAGATGCCCAGCACATAGGGATCAGCGAGGGGATTGCGTAATAACACTTGCATCAATACGCCGGCCAAGGCGAGCAATCCGCCGGTGGTAAAGGCGCTTATTGCGCGTGGCAAACGCAGGTCATGAAAGACCAAATAGGCGGTGGTGTCGATGTTGCCGTTGAGTAGCGAGAGATAATCGTGCCAGCGGATGGGATAACTGCCACTGAGCAGACTGACGCCCAAGCTAACCAAACTGATAACCACACACGCTGCCAGCACCCAACCAGACCGCTGTCGGCGTCGTGTGTGGGCGGTGGTCTTCTCATTCATGGTGCAAGCGCAGGATCGGCCACTGTTGTTGTTGCGCGGTTTGACGCAGGATGGCATCCGGGTCAACGGCGACCGGGTGGGTCACTAAGTTCAGCAAGGGCAGGTCATTGTGTGAGTCGCTGTAAAACCAGCTATCGCTCAGGGAAGTGTTGTGCTCCAGCAGCCAGCGTTGTAACCGTGTCACCTTGCCTTCTTTAAAACAGGGTACATCGCTGACTTTGCCGGTATAGCGGCCATCGATCATTTCCGGTTCGGTCGCCAATAGATGATCAATACCAAAGGCGCGGGCGATCGGCGCGGTGATAAAGCGGTTGGTGGCGGTGATGATCAGTAGGGTATTGCCTTGTTGGCGGTGTTTGTCCACGAGTTGTAGCGCGGCCGGACGGATGAGCGGCGCGATACATTCCTGCATGTATTGGGCATGCAAAGTGGTTAATTGGCTAGGCGGCAGCGTGGCTAATGGCTGCAAACTGAAGGCCTGGA
>JANNJI010000080.1:0-8440 GCA_031405795.1 Gammaproteobacteria bacterium | reverse complement strand
GTGAAGATCTTCGGCTGCCCGATGTTGACGACCAGGATGAGCGCGGCTCAGCCCCCGGGTCATGGATAACTGCATCGATAAAAGGACAGGCCTGCGCAATTTCACGTGTATAATCCGGCAGCAAGGCATGAATGATCACCTGCGGCAAAGCGCGTTTAAGCAAGGCAAAGGTCGGGAGGCTGAGCATAAAGTCGCCGAGTTTGTCGTTGCGTACCACCAGTATTTTTGTTGGTTGTGTTTTCATTGGATTTCACTGAGATACATAGCCTGATAATATATGATTCGTTCTGACTTGTTCAGTCATTTTATAGGATCGTTATGAAACTTTGGTTTGTACGTGGCGCCTGGGTCTCACGCAAGGCGAGAACAGTGATAGCCGGCATCGAACCCAAAGAGGTGAAACGTATTGCGGTGATCCGCCATGGCGCACTGGGTGATTTGGTAATGGTGCGGCCATTTTTGTTAGAGATCCGCAAGCATTTTCCCAACGCCGAACTGACCTTGAGCCTGGTCAGTAATTATACCTATTCCGCGCCAACCGAATTAGTGGATCGTGTGCACGTAGTGTACGGCAATGATCGCCGCGATATTTCTGTACGAGAACAAATCCGCAAGGCACGTGAGCTGGGTCCACAGGACATTATTTTTGACTGCGCCGATACCACACGGGGTTATTGGCTGACAGTATTGAGTACGGCAAAATTGAAAATTGGCTATCCGTTTCGGACCTGGCAGCGTTATGTGTTTTACGATGCCGCCGTATTTCGTTCAGATTTTGTTTTTGAAGCGGATAGCATGCTGCATATGCTGCAGCTCTTTGGTTTTAAAACGCAGCACCCGCCAGCACCCTGCATTCCTGGTGAGGCCAGGGTTCATCCGCGCAAATATGTAATGTATTTCCCCTCGGCCTCGACACCTAGCAAATGTTGGCCGAATGATAGTTTTGCTGAGCTGATTAAACGTATGGCGGTAAACTATGCCCATTTTGATCATATCGTGATACAAGGTGTGGCCAAATGGGAAACCATTGAACCCATCATGCAGCAACTCAAAGGCCACGCTAACGTCATTGGCGTTAAGCCGGCGTCACTGGCGGAATGTATTAGCTGGGTAAAAGGTTCGATAATGGTTGTGGCTAACGACACGGGTATCCGTAATCTTGCGATAGTCGCTGGCATTCCAACAGTCGGTATCCTGTTTTCAACCTATATGCCCTACCGGTACTGGCCTACCTATGGTTTGCACGATGTCGTGTTCACACCGGATGCGCAGGTGCCGGACGTTGACATGGTTTATGCATCAGTCGATACCATCATGAAAAAGCTGAATGCAACAGGATGAATATACTGCATTTGTTATCGCAAACACATTTAACCGGCGCAGAGGTTTACGCGGCGACCTTATGTAAGTACCAGCTGCGTGATGGTCACCGCTGTTTCATCGTCTCGGATACCTTACATGTGGTAAGTGCAGCGATCTACATTGCAATGCCGATTCATAATCGGCATTTTCTTAATCGAATAAAAAATATCGTAAAGTTAACCCGTTTGTGTCGCCGTGAACAGATTGATGTTATCCATGCGCATTCCCGGGCAGGCAGCTGGCTGGTAAATATTGTGCGCTGGTTTGTGCCAGTGACCTTTGTCTCGACGGTGCATGGCCGACAGAGTGTGCATGCCTCCAGTCAACGCGCCAATGTTTATGGGCCACATATCATCGTGGTCTGCGAACACCTGGCTGAGCATTTGCGTGATGAATTGAAAATTCAGCACGCCCAATTTCATTTGATTCGCAATGGCATTGAATAAGATCGCCTGGATTGGCCGTTTCACCGGGCCCAAAGGCGAACTCGCCGCACAGATTGTGCGCGAGGTGGTGCCGCAGTTTCCCCATTGCCAATTCACCTTTGTGGGCGGAGCAACAACACTGGAGATACCGGCCAGTGAAAAAGGCCATGTGCGAATCATCAGCGAATTTATTACTGATATTCGGGGTGAAATTAATAAACACGATTTAATCATTGGCGCCGGACGTGTCGCAATGGAGGCGATGCGTTGTGGCGTACCGGTGATCGCGGTGGGCGAGCGGCGTTATGTCGGCTTGATCAACAGCAGCACGATTGAGCTGGCCAAACAAACCAATTTTGGCGACAGCGACTGGCAAAGCGATTTTAATCTGCCGACCTTGATCGCTGATCTGAAAAAAATCATTGGTGGTGAGCAACCGATCGATACCACACAATACAACGAATTTCTCCGTGACTATGCCGCTGAATATGTGCATCAGCAGGTGCTGGAAGTCTATGCACAAGCGCGGCTTGAACGTTACTTACAAAATTTTGCCGAGCTACCGGTTTTAATGTATCACCGCGTGGTGGAGCAGTCGCTGCAAGACTCGCGTTATAATATTTATGTCACGCGTGAGGAACTGGATTGGCAGTTGGCAAACCTGACAAGGCGTGGTTTTACCACAACAACCTTCCATGAGTTATGGCAGGGTGCGCAACCAGATAAACCGATCATTCTCACCTTTGATGATGGTTACCAGGACAACCACGATAATTTATTGCCGTTGTTGGAGAGGCATCGCAGCAAGGCGGTGATTTTTGCCCTGGGTGATCGCAGGTTACAGCGCAACGAATGGGATATTGCCAGCGGTGAACCGGCGGCGCCGCTCATGACCGATGCCATGTTAAAACGTTGCCACGACAGTGGTCTGATCGAGATTGGTTCACATGGCTTAAGCCACGCACATTTACCACAACTCAATGCACCATTACTCACACAGGAAGTTAACGAATCCAAGCAGGCGCTGGAGAACGTGCTCAACACCAGGATTATTTCTTTTGCCTATCCGTACGGCGATTACACAGATCGCGAAGTGGCATCTGTGCAGCAGGCAGGCTATTTATTTGGGCTTGGTACCGTCAATGGCCCCGTGCAGCTCGCCAGTGATCGTTTCCGGATCCGGCGCATCAATATGTTCCCCGCTACCAAACCGAACGCATTCTGGAAAAAGACCTCGGGATTTTATTTGCGTTATTGCAAGCTAAAAGGTAAAGATTTTTAATAACGTTATTTTTGGCTTGACTCAATCCGTCTTTCCAGCGCAATACCATTGCCGACAAAGGCGACGTGCTCTTTGTTAACGATATCTTTAGCGTGTTTCAATGTGTATGTCGCTTTCTGCACTGCTGGGACAGGATGGCGCAGATAACGCTGCTGACTCGATACGTATTCTTGAATCGATGCTAACGTATTGTAGTGATAGGTATCGTAAGGGGTGTTGTAGTTTCCCGGATCAATTTCAATATAAATGTCTTGCCCCGCATGTTTTTCCAATGACAGCGCCACCTGTTCTAGTTTGGCGAAGCTCGGCATAAAGTTATCGGCTGTTTGAATTTGTTTGTCCATATAGCTGTAGTAGGCAATCATCAGATACAAGTTAAATACAGTGATTAATGGCAGGTAAAACCGCAAGGCGATATTTTTTGTCCGGCTGCTGAGCCGTAGTATATAGAGTCCAGGGAAGATGAATAATAGCGGCAAAATGATGATCGCGTAACGACCGGCATAACTGTGTCCGGTGAAGACATAAAGTAATAACGAGGGCAGGATAAGAATACCAAGGAAGGTAATCATTGGGGACGTTTTAAACATGACTCGTGGTATACGCCAGTGATGACGCAGCAAGGACACAAACCGTGCGACAAAACTGCCACAAACAAAGAAGGCCACAACGAAGGCGAGAATGTTTATCGCCAACAAAACGTAATAAGACAGAAACGCCGTATCTCCAAATTGCTTCAATTCCTCAATATATTCCCCGGCCCATCTTCCCGGGTGATTGGATAACAGGGTGGGCGGGATGGTCAGTATTTTTAAAACCCCGGTTGAGAATTTACTGGGTTCGCTGTGTAACATGGCCCTGGTGTTTTGCCAGTGTTGTGCGCTGTCGCCGATGAGGTAAGGTATATACAGCGTGAGGCCGACAACAACACCGATGACAAACCATTTTTTATTGATTGTGGCGGGGCACAGGTACAACACCAACAGGATGGCGGGGAAATAAAAAACGCCGATCATATGAAATTGTAATATTGCCGCGCACAGCACGCATACCCAGAAGATAAGTCTGGAGTTGTCTTGTTGGCTGGTGCGCCACAGCGAAATAAATAACAACGAACCCAAAAATGCCAGCGTCATTGGATTCCACGTACCAACAGAATAATAAATCGGCCAGGGGCCGGTAGAAAATAAAAATGCGCTTAACAGCGCGTAGCCGGGATTGAGAAAGTAACGCGCTAATATATAGACCAGCCAGATCGTCACAGTATTGATGAGTATCATCAGCATGATGACCCCGTCAGGTGAATTACCACCGAGCTTATAGGAGATCACCCAAAACAGGGTCCACAGCGGGCCGGGCAGGCTGCCACTGTTGAAGGCAGGCTGGCCGAGATAAAATGCTGTCGGATCACCGGCAAGAAAACGCAAGGCCATGCTGTAGGCGGAGACCTCATCCGGCATCGCGGCATAGTGGTAGGCCTGGCCGACCGCAAAACCGTAAAACCGCAGGCAAAAACCCAACAGTATAATGATCAACAACAGCAAACGATGTGGTGTTGTTACCGGGTTTTGTAGATCCGTAAGTACTTTATGCCATATATCAGCGGATATAATTTTATTCATGAGGGCGGGTGGGCGCGGCAAAGGTCCACAGTTTATTAACGCTAAAATTCCAGACCAAAACAATGATCGTCGCCAAAATTTGTGCCAGCAGATAATACAAGTCAAGCCAGGTGAGGGCAACATGCATTACGGCACTATTGGCGATGGCACCAACCAAGGCGACAAGACCAAACTTGATCATTGTATCCCGGTGAGACAGAGTGCTGGCGAAGGTGTATTGATAATTCAGAAAATAATTAATCAACGCACCGACAATAAAGCCCAGGGTAGAGGCGAGCAGCGGGGCAATGCGCAGGGCTTCGACGAGTACAACCAATGTTACATAGTGCCCCGCCGTGCCAATAGCGCCGATCCCGGTAAACAACAAAAACTGTTGAACGATATGTTTATTTAAAGCGGGCATGATCAACGGTGTTATTTAGTTTGTTTTGGCAGGTTACGCGGCGGCAAATATTGATTAATAAAATAGAGTGGTCGCTGTTTGGTTTCGGTAAAGATCCGGCCAATGTACTCACCGAGCACACCAATCGACATCAGTTGCACGCCGCCTAAAAATAACATGACGACGAGCAAGGAAGGATAACCAGCAACGGGATTACCAAACAACAGCGTTGTGATCATTATATAGATGCCGTAAGCAAAAGCGCCGAAGGCCGTGCATAAACCAATGTAGCTTGAGAATTTGAGTGGTGCGGTGGTGAAGGTGGTAATACCTTCAATTGCAAGATTCCACAGTTTCCAATAATTCCATTTGGTCTCACCGGCAAAACGCGGGTCTCGGTCATACAACACGGCCTTTTGTTTGTAACCGATCCAGGTGAACAGGCCTTTCATAAAACGGTGATGTTCCAGCAGGGTATTGAGTGCGTCCACGGCGCGGCGGCTTAATAAACGAAAGTCGCCGGTGTCCTCCGGTAGTTTGATGCGACTGAGGCGTTGCATAATTCGATAGAAGGCGGCGGCCGAAAGTTTCTTGAAGAAGGTTTCACCTTCGCGGCGTGCCCGTTTGGCGTACACCACATCATAGCCGTTATGCCATTCCTTGATCAGGGCCGGGATCAGCTCCGGCGGGTCCTGCAGATCAGCATCAATCACAATCACCGCATCGCCAAGGGCCCGGTGTAATCCGGCGGTAAGTGCGATCTCCTTGCCGAAGTTACGACTGAGATCCAGCACCGCAACACGCGGGTCCTGATCATGTAAGCCCTGCAAGACCAGCAAGGTGTTATCAGTGCTGCCGTCATTGATATAAATTATCTCGGCGGCGCTGGACAGTCCGTCCAGCACTGCCCGCAATCGCCGATGAAATTCCGGCAACACCGCGTCCTCATTGTAGGCAGGGATGATAATTGAGAGTAACACGTTTGTTTCTGTCAAAGCACATCTCCAACTTTTTGCGCGGTGGCTGGTTTAATAGGACGGGTTAATTTACGCCAAAATGCAGTAATTACCAAGCAACAAGCTCCGATTGTTTAGAGGCATGTTAGCCGGTACGAATGTCGTAGATCACACGATCAAGCATGGTGATGACGGCTTGTGCCGTGATTAAATCCATTGTTCCCGGATCACGGACACGGGTTCCCCATGGAACCTCTACAACATTTTTCGCAAATTTGCGCTGCACCGCCTGCGGGTATTGGTTGACGACATACTGCGGCCATGAATACGGGCATGCACGTTCCGGGTTGGTGGCGGCATAAAGACCGATCACGGGAACCCCCACGGCATTGGCTAGGTGCGCGGTACCCGCATCAGGGGCAATCACCACCGACGCCTTGCTCAGGATGGCCAATAATTGTTTCAGGTTCGTTTTACCCACGAGATCAATCAGCGGAATAGGGCAGAGGGATTTAATTTTTTCCGCCATATCGCGTTCAATGACACTCGGACCACCGGTGAGTACCACGCGCAGTCCATGATGTCGGTTGGCATACTCGGCCACGGCGGCATAACCGGTCGCGTGCCAGTTGCGATAGGCCATACTCGAACAGGGGCTGATGACCAATATCGGTTGCTCGCCGGGCAACTGCTGCAGGGCAAAGTCTTGCGCGGCGGCAGGGATAGGGATATTCCATTCATAACACTGCGCCGGGATACCCAGGCTCCGGGTAAAACCGAAAAAACTGTCGATCACGTGTTGGTGTGGTTTGGCGACGATACGGTCCGTGGTGAAAAGCCATTGCAGATCTTTGGCGCGCTGTTTATCAAAACCCAATTTGATCGGGCTGCGCACCAGTAACGCAATCAGGCTGGCGCGTAAAGACATTTGCATGTGCAACAGGGCGTCAAAATGACGTGCCTTGAGCTGTTGGCGTAGTGCCCAATAGGCACGCCAGCCCTGGCGCTTATCGACGACAATAAATTCAATACCGGGGATATCCGCCACCAGCGCATATTCGGTCCGGCCGATGATCCAGGTCAGATGGGTCTGCGGCCAATGGTATTGCAAAGTACGGACAATTGGCAGGGTATGGCTGATGTCACCCATGGCAGAAAGGCGTAGAATGCAGAGATGTTGAGGCGCATCGTCAAAGGGTAACGGCATCGAAGTGAATCCAAAAGAATACCAGGACAAGAAGTGTCACATCCTATACGACAGTGACGCCATAGGCCAAGTCGAATCAGACTGGTTTTTGCCGGAAACCTGGCAGGCCCGCCATGCTGTGGTGGGTCAGGCGCAGGGGCGTGGCACAACGTGGTATGTGCAACAGGATCAACAACAGTGGGTATTGCGCCAGTATCGGCGAGGCGGCTGGGTAGCCAACCTCACCACCGATCATTATGTCTGGCAAGGCTTGGCGCAGACCCGCGCCTGGCAAGAGTGGCACCTGCTGGCAGAATTACATGCCAAAGGCTTGCCGGTGCCTGCCCCCATCGCCGCCCACGTCTGCCAGCAAGGGCTGTTTTATACCGCGCAAATCATCACGACCCGTATCCCTGAAGTACATTCACTCTCCACCTTATTGCAGCAAAAACGCCTGCCGAGCGCTGTGTGGCAGCGACTAGGCGCTACGCTCAAGCGTTTTCATCAACAAGGCGTGTATCACGCCGATTTAAATGCACACAATATTCTGCTGGGCGCCAATTACAGTGCCTACCTCATCGATTTTGACAAAGGTAGTATCCGTGACCCCGGGGTATGGCGGTTGGCAAATATCCTGCGTCTGAAGCGGTCTCTGCGCAAACTCGCCAGGACGCAGTCGCCGTTTTATTTTAATGAACTGGAATGGGCGACGTTGTTGGAAGGTTATGCTAACGCATAGCGAGTGTTGTTATTTTCAACGTAATGAAAAAACTTTGTTGAACCGCTAGCGCGGTGCTGATTCCCTTTCTCGCCCGTAGGCGAGTTACTTTTTCTTGCCTGCCCAAGAAAAAGTAACCAAAAAGAAGGGCACCCAATGCGGACGCAAGCATGTGAGGGTCGGGGATTTTTTGGAATGACGCCGGACAACGCGCCTTCCCTGGCGCGGTGCCCGGCGACGCAACGTCCTGTTGCGCCCTTTTATTTAATGCAGAAAATCCCCGCCCCTCACGCGTCCACACACGGGGGAAGAGCAGTTGCAACAGCCATGATATACACGAAAAGACAGCGATACATCACGCGGTGTTTGGCCCTGCATTCCCTGTCGCGGGTGTGTTTGCAGAAGAGATTTTCAGCATCAATAAACACCGCGCGACAGGGATGTCGCGCCACCTGACGGCGTTCAGGACGATGTACAGGAAGTACAAGTGTCGCGGGAGACAGGAAG
>JANNJI010000079.1:0-7128 GCA_031405795.1 Gammaproteobacteria bacterium | reverse complement strand
GACTCAGAATCACGACGGGTAGATTCAATGGGTGTTTGTGCAGCGATCAAATCTGCTGAATAACGTTCATAACCGCGCACAACTTCTGTGGGTTGTTCCGACGGTAACGATGCGGGGGAAAAAATCTCAGGTTCGGCAGGGCTAACTATGGGTTGCACTGGCGGTATGTACTGGACCGGTGCCTGGCTTGCCTGCGAACGGGGCAGGGTTTTGTCTTGTTGCCGTTCAAGTATTTTTTCACTTTGGATTAGCGACTGGACAGTGGCTTGCAGTTTTTTGTATTTACCTGCAAATTCGATCACCCCACCGAAGGCGTAACCCAATAAGCCGCCAAAGAAAAACCCCGAGAAGCCTTCCATAAAAGCGCCAATATAGGCAAACAGCACCGCGAAAATAATTCCAAATAACGTCATCTCTTCTTCTCCTTTATTATTTTGTTGTCTGCGTGGCGGTGATGGAAGATAGATCAAACACACGGCGTGTTTCAAACACCGTTGATGCTAATGCCTTACCGTTAATGCGCAGGCTGCGCTTGACGACAAAATCATAAAGCAGAGGGTTGTGACGGCGTAGTTCCGCCAATACCGTCGCTTGTGTCTGGGTAATATAGTTACGGCGAAATAATTCCTTACTGGAAAACAGCGGCATCACCCCTGGCAAGGGATAATCGGAACCATTTAACAAGCGTGGTTGCCAATCTGTGCGTGTCACCGCCTGCTCGATGGGTTCACCGAGGCGATTCAACTGTGTCATCGCCGAGATATCGCCATACAGGTTTTTTATGTAGCGCGGTTCGTTCATCAGCCGTGCAAACAATTGGAAATTAGCCAGTGGTGCGGCATCCTGACCCTTGTCGATATCCGTATTCACTCCTTCGCTGGCGCAATGCGCGATAATGACACGCACACCTTGATCCAAGGGCCGGCGTAATAGCAGTGGATTACCCAAAGTCTGATTTTCGACCCCATGCACCGCATGCTCGTCACCGGCATGTGTCAATAGTGGCATATTGTGTTTGAGCAATGCGGCATAAAAACGATCACACAACGGTGAAGCCGGATCGATCCCCATGACCGGCGGTAACCATTTGATCGCACGTGCGCCGTATTGCGCCGCCCAGTCCAGTGCCTCCACACAATCCTCGCGGTACGGGTGAATGGAGGCGATCCATTCAAAACGATCGGGATATTGTCTGGCGATACGCGCCGCATAGTCATTGGGCACAAAGAAAGGCGAGTGCACCAGATCACGCCGCCCCTGTTCGTCATGATTATAATCAAACGCCAGTAACATGCACTTCACCCCCACCGGGAAGTCAGCCAGCAGCCGTAACACTGTTTGGATGTAACCCTGGTCTAGACTGCCCTGATGTTTGGCACAGGATGCGTTTAAATAAAATTGAAAACGCACCGACTGTAAGGGTGAAAATACGTCTTGCATGGATTCGTGTACCCAAATGCCACTTTGACTGTCGCCGTTACCGATCAAATGAGTATGACAGTCCCATATCTGCGTCGGCTGTAATCCCTGCCACGCCGCCACTACTACCTCATGATTCAATAAATGTCCGGGGGTGGTACCCGTCACGCAGGGATTAAAAATCCCTTCATCCGGCCAGAATATCGCACCGGCGACGGCGCCCACACCACCTACCCCTAATAATCTGAGTACTGTTCTGCGTTTCATAATGATCCAATCCACATCGTGATGTTATTAAAATTAGTTTGTCTTCTCTAAACTGTGCGCCATGCTGATGCCTTCATTGACATTGACACGGGATAATAAAATACCGCCAATAACAAAGAATATAATGACCGATAAAATTGCCCAGCGCGGGCTACCGGTAAAATAGCTGGTGAGTCCCATCAGCAGCGGACCTAAGATAGCGGCAAACTTACCCAGCATATTATAAAAACCAAAAAATTCAGCTGACCTGTTCGCCGGGATCAGGCGGGCGTACAATGAGCGGCTCAGTGACTGAATCCCTCCCATCACCAGTCCAACAATAATTGCCAGAATATAAAAATCGCGCGGCTGCGTCATCATCGATCCATAAATCGTAATGCCAATGTAAATGACGATCGCAATCAATATCGCACTCTTGGCGCCAATTTTCTCCCCGATCTTGCCGTAGATGATCGCCGCCGGAAACGCCACAAACTGGGTAACAAGAAAGGCCATGATTAAATCACCCCTCGCAAAACCGATATTTCTACCGTAATCACCGGCCATCAGGATTATCGTATCCACCCCGTCGATATAAAACCAATATGCTAACAAAAAGGTAACGATAACTTTGAGCCTGCGGATCTCGCGGAAGGTATGTGCCAACTGTTGAAACCCTTGTTTAATCGCCACGCCAATGGGCAAGGACTTATTGACATGTGTTTCTTTAACCGACAAAAACATCGGTGCCGCGAAAATAATCCACCACACCCCGGCAAACAAAAATACATAAGTAAGGTCACTGAGCGGCGTGGTTTTCGCGATACCAAATTTTTCCGGTGAGGCATAAATAACGCAGACCAGTAAGGCCAAGCCACCACCGATGTAACCGAAGGCGTAACCCAAGGCGGAGGTCATGTCGAGTTTTTCCCGGGAGGAGACATCCACCAGCATTGCGTCATAAAAGACATTTGCCCCGGCAAAGCCGATAAAACTCAGCACATAGATCGTTAACGCCAATAGCCAATTGTCTTGACCGATAAACGTCAGTGCGATAACGGATGTCGCCCCCACGCACAAAAAAGCCAGCAGAAAGTGTTTTTTTAGTCCTCCGCGATCAGCCACCGCGCCTAATACCGGCGCCAGTATCACAATTACTAAACCGGCAACCGCATTGGCGAACCCGAGCGGGGGGGTGGTGTTCTCCTGTGTATACCAATAGGTACCAAAAATAATCGGGAAAAATGCCGTCATCACAATCGTTGCATAGGCGGAATTAGCCCAGTCGTAGAAGGCCCATGCGACCGCGCGCTTGTTTAACAATGCCGACATCGAATTTCCTTTTTAACTTGTTAACGCTGCATTGATAACTTGTTGGACCGCCGGGTAATCCGTCTTACCCGAACCCAATAAGGGTACTTCTTTAACCTCAATGATTTTGCGCGGCACGCTGATCTCAGTGATCGACAGCGCCCGCGCACCGCTGATTAATTCATTACGATCCGCATTTTCCCGGGTTGTCAGTAACACCAATTGTTCACCTTTTTGTTTGTCGGGAATCGTCGCGACCGCATGTTTGTCCTGTGGCCAGACCTTATTCACCAGTTCTTCCACGGCGGTCAGCGACACCATTTCACCGCCGATCTTGGCAAAGCGCTTGGCGCGACCACGGATGGTAATAAAACCTTCCTCATCAAAACTGACAATGTCACCCGTGTCATACCAACCTGCGCCGCGCTCACTCAGCGGCGGCTGGATCACGCCGGGGTTATCATGCAATAAATAACCGCGCATGACATTCGGGCCTTTGACAAACAATCGGCCACCTTCAGTAACACCCGGCACATCATGCAAGGCATATTCAATCCCCGGCAGAAAGTGGCCCACTGTGCCGGATTTATTTTCCATTGCCGTGTTGGTTGCCAGCACCGGGCTGGTTTCCGTAGCACCATAGCCTTCAAACACGCGCACACCAAAGCGTTCACTCCATATCCGCCGTGTTTCCTCCTGCAGTTTTTCCGCACCGGCGAAGACATACCGCACACTGTAAAAATCATACGGATGGGCAAAGCGCGCATAACCGGTTAAAAAGGTATTCGTGCCAAACATCACCGTGGCGTTCACTTCATACACCATTTCCGGGACGATACGATAATGTAACGGTGTCGGATAAAAAAAGACTTTCATCCCGGACAACAAAGGCAACAAGGTACCGGCGGTCAAACCGAACGAATGGAACATGGGCAGCGCATTAAAAATAATATCCTGTGCGCTGAAATCAACCCGCGTTGATAACTGCGCACCATTCGCGAGGATATTCGCGTGTGACAGCACCACGCCTTTTGGTTTACCTTCCGAACCGGAGGTGAACAACACCACGGCGGGCTCATCACAACTTGCATGTTGTGATTTGCGCCGGTAAGAGGATTGTGCGAACCACGCATTGATGACGCCACGTAAACGATTAGACAAGGTCAGCGACTTGACGATATCTTCAAGATAAATCATTGTTACTTGCTGTTCCAATTGGGCGACCACTTTTTCCATTCGGCCCATTTGCACAAAACGGCGTGACGTATAGATGATCTTTATTTTCGCCACCGCACACGCGCTCAACATACCATTGGCACCGCTGGTGAAATTCATCAGTGCTGGCACCCGGCCATACATCTGAATCGCCAGCATCGTCACCACCGTACTGGTGGTGTTGGGTAACATCACCCCGACATACTCGCCACGGCTCGTATCACGTTGCAACACATTCGCCAAAACAAAAGCACGCGTTAATAACTGCGAATAAGTCACTGGTCGGCGTTCAATATCCTCGACAATCTCGTGATCACGGCCATGGATGCGCATCGAATCCAAAATGCCCTGGATGATGGTGCGACGATAATTGCTGGTGGCAAACATCATATCGATCATGATCTCTGACAATACCTTGCCCGCATATTTGCGCCGCGCCCGGCCGCGTACATCATCCGGGGCGCGAATCATCCGTGGCGGCAAAACCGTGATCGTAATCTTGGGAAACCAACGCAGCTTCACCCGCCCGCGTAAACGTGAAAAAGGCGTGAATTGTGCCCCATCAATCCGCACCGGCAAAACGGTGGCACCGGATCGATCCGCCACCAGGCCCGGGCCATTGTAGATTTTCATCAATGCCCCGGTCACGGTGATCCGGCCTTCCGGAAAGATCACGACTTTTTTATCCGTCTGGACATAGCGAATCAGGGACTTCAGCGACAGCGGATTGGTGGGATCCATCACAAAAAAGTTCACGAAGGGTTTACTGATGCGTGAGAACCAACGCCGGGAAATTTGTGTATTGATCGCAAAACTCAAACGATCCGGGAAAAAGGCCCCCAGTAACACGGCATCAAGAAAGGAAGTATGATTCGCAACGATCAATACCCGATCACCCGCAGATTTAACATACTCCATGCCTTTTACATCGACACGATAAAACAGCCACAATAAAAACTTAAAGACTAACTTCAGCATGTTTGTCCTCTAATCCTTGTAAAAATCCAATTAAATAGTTGCCCACCAAACTGTTGATAACATCCTCGGTTGCCACGTCGGCGCCCCAGCGTAACTTGTCACTCATCGCCAGCGTACAGATACCCTGCACACCGCCCCACAAGGCGCGGGCTGCTGCTCGATATACCGTGGCCTCGCGGTCGGGCTTGAGCAACCGTAATGGTACTTCAATCAACTCAAACATAGCGCTAACTTTTTCGATGAACCAGTCCGGAACGGGCGCCCCGTGCGGCAGTTGATGACTAAAAAGCAGTGACCAACGCGTTGGGTTGGTCTGAGCAAATTGCAAATAGCCTTGGGCTATGACTTTAATCTTATCCTGTGGAAGATGGACTGCTGTCGCTTGTGCAGAGAGTTGTTGTTCCAGCTCCGCCAGTGTTGCCGTATTAATGTGCAAGATCAGTTCATCCAGATTTTTGAAGACTAAATAGAGAGTACCGACGGTATAACCGATTTCTTTGGCGACATGCCGAGTGGATAAGGCCTGCATCCCGTCACGGCTGAGAATAGACGTGGCGGCGGTAATCGCCATTGCCTTGATCTCTTCCCGGCTGTGCTCGCTGCGCCTTGCCATACTGACCTTATTGAACAGTGTTTAATTAAGGTCGTAATTTATTGAACAGTGTTTATTAAGTCAATGAATTTCTCTGTAGGACGATCCTGATTTTTGATAATGGCTGAGATATCAGCAAGTTAAAACCGTAGATCAATGTTCTCGTGTTGGCATGAACCGGATATCCGGCCAGCGTTCCTGGGTCAGCTCAAGATTCACACGGGTGGGCGCCAGGTACGCGAGATTCTCCCCGGCATCCAACGCCAGGTTATCCGTCGATTTTTTACGGAGTTCCTCCAGCTTGCGGGGGTCGTCGCTGTTTAACCATCGTGCGGTCACGACATTGACGGGTTCAAAGGCGCATTCCACGCCGTATTCATGCTTGAGGCGAAACGCCACCACATCAAATTGCAGGATGCCCACCGCACCAACCACGATGTCGTTGGAATTCAGCGGCCGGAAGACTTGCGAGGCACCCTCTTCGCTTAATTGATCCAAGCCTTTTTGGAGCGCCTTAACCCGCAACGGGTCCTTAATCCGTACCCGGCGAAACAACTCCGGCGCAAAGTTAGGGATACCGGTGAATTTCAACGGCTCACCCTCGGTAAAGGTATCACCAATCCGGATCGTCCCGTGGTTGTGCAGGCCGATGATGTCGCCGGAATAAGCATCTTCGATTTGCTCGCGCTCATTGGCCATGAAGGTAATGGCGTTGCTGATTCGCACCTCCTTGCCCAGGCGCACATGAAACATCTTCATGCCTTTTTCATAATGGCCCGAACAAATGCGCATGAAGGCAATGCGATCCCGATGCAGCGGGTCCATATTGGCCTGGATTTTAAACACAAAACCACTGAAGGTGGGTTCCTCCGCTTGCACCAACCGCGTCTGGGTTTCCCGTGGCAACGGTGCGGGCGCGACCTCAAGAAAATAATCCAATAACTCTTGGACACCAAAGTTATTGATCGCCGAGCCAAAAAATACCGGGGTTAATTCACCGCGCAGATAGGCTTCTTTATCAAAGGCATGACTGGCGCCTTGAACCAAGCTGATCTCCTCGCGTAATTCCTTTGCCATGTCTGCTAATAGATCATCCAGCCGTGGGTTATCCAGCCCCTCGATGACCTCACCACTTTGAATACGGCCACCGTGGGTGGCGCTGAACAGATGCACCTTGTTGTTATAGATATGGAAGACACCCTTGAAGCGCTTACCCATGCCGATCGGCCAGGTCATCGGCGCGCAGCGTATCTTCAGCACCGACTCGACCTCATCGATCAAATCCACCGGATTGCGGCCTTCCCGATCGAGTTTATTAATAAAGGTAATGATCGGCGTGTCGCGCATCCGGCACACATCCATCAATT